>JAYYHM010000093.1:0-8272 GCA_036148415.1 Planctomycetota bacterium | reverse complement strand
GATCTTCGTCAGCGGTAATCCATGCTGGCGGGTTGCCCAAATCAAGGGACATGGATCCCCAAGGCTCTGCAGGATGATCGTGAATTGTGTGCTTGACTCCTTGTGTGATGGTTTCTCCAGGCTTTAGATCTGCTTTATCGTCCCCGGTGTGGACGCCGCAGGGGTCGCCTATTCCAGCAAGGTCATGTAACGCCATCACGGGACCCGGCACCGGGCCGCCTATAAAGAGAAGGTCATCGTCACGCATTTTTGGTGATTCTGACATGTCATCGAAAAGTTCACGGAATTGCTTCTTGCTTGGGCGATTAATGATCAACCCGAATGCGCCATCGATTTCGTGACGAATGATAAAAACAACAGCCCGCATAAAGTGACCATCGGAGAGATAAGGCGATGCGATCAGAAGTCTACCAGTCAGATTATTATTCATCTCAAAACCCCGTTCGGTACACGGAGAGATTAGGTTCGATTCGCCGAGAGCTCTGCTCATCAAGCCGAGAGAGTGTCGGCACCACACCGGGCCTGTGCATCCCACTCCCAGCCGAAATATTATCGTTTGGATTCAAGGTGTTGGGGCTGAAGGTTCGTGTACAAGATTTTTTACACTCGGCTCATCGAATCTGATACCGATCTTCCCATAGGCATCCTGCCCACGACAGACCTACTCCAAATCCAACTAACATATTCGTTGATTCAGCTCGCCAGCTGCCCCGTGATCTCATTCTGTCGATCAGAATTGGGATGGTACAAGAGACCGTGTTGCCGATATCCGCTAACTCAATGGGTAAGCGCTTTTCGTCGACGTTCATCCGATGTCGAAGTTGGTCGAGCATTTTCCACGTTGCCTGATGGAAAAGATAATGGCTGATGTCTCGGTCCTCTAAATCATTTTTGTCGAGTATTTCTTGGACCAGATGCGGGATGGCTTCAACGGTGAAGTTAATCAGACTTGGGCCATCCATGTAGAGGCGGCTGTTCCAACGCTTACGGTGACGCGGTTGGATTGCATCTTCTTCTGGCCGACCGCCTCCATCCGCAACCAATAACATGTCACCCCCACTGCCATCGCTTCCAAACTGGAAACCCCGGAGGGATCGCTCCTGAGCGGAAGTTAGCAATGTGGCAGTTGCGCCGTCTCCGAAGATGGTCCGAAGGCTACGATCCTCGGGGTCGATGTACTTACTGTAAGTCTCAGCCGTCAGCAAAAGAATTTTTTTTGCTGCACCACTCTGAATCAATCCGTCAGCTAACGCGAGACCATAAACGTAGCCGCTGCAGCCTAGATTGAAATCGAGTGCTCCGCAGCGAGTGGCTAACTGGAGTCGATCTTGAATCAGGCAGCTTGTTGTGGGCAGAGGGTAATCAGGTGTCTGTGTGCAAAGAAGAATAAAGTCGATCTCATTGCGATCAATCTCCTGTTCTGAGATCAATTTTTCCGCGGCCAGAACAGCCAAGTCCGAGGCGGTTTGCTCAGGTGCTGCGATATGTCTCTGCTGGATTCCAGTTTTTTCTGCAATCAGATCAAGATCCCAGCGTGGATACTGCTCGGCAAGCATTTCGTTCGTTTCCACAAATTCAGGAAGGTGAACTGCGATAGGGCCAAGCTCTGCGTGGGGCACGTTGATTCCGCTGTTGGGGGCATTCAGTAGATTTAGGTCAGCTTTATAGACAATCTAATCCTTCAGTTTATACCTCAGATCCTTCGGGTGGGTTTAACTGGAGAAGATAATCGGAGACAAGTGCTATCCGTGAGTTTTCATGACCGTTCCCTGGGATATCATCATGGAAATTCATGATGTCACAATTGAGGGCCGCTCAGATCCGGTTCCCGGGGCCTTGGGGTGGGTGGCTCCGGGTAACGTCGTGATCGTTCCATTTGGGGGGCCAAGGACGGATCGCCGAATCAATCAAAGCGTCTTTTTCGGCAAGCTAGGCTGTGCCGAGGACGCAAAATCACCGTAAAACACCGGAAATTGGGCAAAAGAAGAGAGAGCGGCTGATGGGATTCGAACCCACGACAATCACGTTGGCAACGTGATGCTCTGCCAACTGAGCTACAGCCGCATGAGAGGAACGCTTAAGCCGCAGATTATAAGCAGGCCCGATGGCGCGGCAAGACCTGATTCTCCCTCAATCTCACTGAAGACCGGCTTAAGTGGGTGGCAGCAGCGGTTTCACCGGTTTTGTGGTTTACCGCTTGCTCGATCCAATGCTTGGACGATAAACTACTCCGCTTGTTTTTACATAAACCAGATTTCCACACGGGTCTTTTAGTTCCTGACTGGTTCGACGTAGTGGCCAGTTTGAGCTCGCGAGAGCTTCATTCTGTCGTTCACAACGCGTACCAAGCGAAAACGAACTTTATACCGGATCAAACGTCCTATTTGGGTTGGACGCGGCTGATCCAGCATCCGCAACAGATCTGAGTTACCCAAACCCCCTGTACCCGAAAGAAATTCGAGGTCTGTCGAAGGATGTCCACCTCTACTGAGAGCGAAGTGGCTGCAGCTCAAGAAAAAGCACCCATTCAACTGGAGGTAACAGTTGAGAGTCCGCAAGCATGCTTGCGTGAAGTGGTGGTCACGATCCCCGAAGCAGAAGTCCAGCGGTATCTCAAAGATGCGTACGACGAACTGGTTCCAGAAGCCCAAGTTCCGGGTTTTCGCAGTGGTCGAGCACCGAGAAAGCTCGTCGAGAAACAGTTCAAGGATCGGGTGACTGAACAGGTCAAGGGATCGCTGTTAATGGACAGCTTGTCTCAAGTCACCGACTCGGAGGATTTCTCCGCAATTGGTGAACCTGATTTTGACTACAACTCGATAGAGATTCCTGACTCAGGTGACTTCAAGTACCAATTCCAAATTGAAGTACGACCAGAGTTTGACACACCAACCTGGAAAGGACTCGATATCACCAAGCCCGTTGAGGAAATTGGTGAAGGTGAGGTCCAGCAAGCCATTGATCGAGTGCTCTCCAAGTACGCGACACTTGAGGCAACGGATGCTCCGGCCAAATTGGGAGATACCCTTTTGGTCAGCGCCAAGTTCACTCTCGACGACAAAGTCATTTCGGAGATGGAAGAGGAAAAGGTCACGTTACAAGAGCGACTCAGCTTTACTGATGCAGTGGCCGCAGATTTTGGTTCAGCCATGACTGGTGTTACCGAAGGGGATTCGAAGTCAGTTTCCGTCACCCTTGCTGATGGAATCGAGGATGAGTCGCTGCGTGGCAAAGAAGTAGAAGCTACTTTCAGCGTTGTTGAAGTCCTCAAACGAGAAATGCCAGAGCTCACTGAGTCTTTCCTGGAGGAACTTGGCGACTTCGACTCAGAGGATGAGCTGAAGAGTTTCGTTAAAGATTCATTGGTGAGACAAGCGGATTACCGCACACAGCAGGAACTGCGCAAGACCGTCATTCAATCTCTGGCTGGAGATGCCAACTTTGAATTACCCGAGTCGCTAGTGAAGCGTCAGACGATGCGGGAGTTAGAGCGAAAGGTACTCGAGCTTCGCCGGAGTGGTTTTGATGAGGATGCGGTACGCCGATTCGTCAATGCTTCCAAGCAGAATGCACAAGCATCCACTGAGTCTGCCCTTCGTGAACATTTCATCCTCGAGAAAATTGCTGAGGAAGAAAACGTTGAAGCTGACGACACAGATTACGATGCCGAAGTCGCTCTGATTGCTCAGCAAAGTGATCAGCCTGAGAGAAGAGTGAGAGCTCGACTAGAGAAACAGGGGCAAATGGATGCTCTCCGAAATCAGATCATTGAACGTAAGGTCATTGATCTGATCGTCGAGGCCGCAAACGTAACTGAGGAGAAAGTCGATTCTTCTTCAGATGCGGATGACAACGAGTTCGCTGTCTATCACAGCGTGATCGCTGCAAAAGAAGAAGCGAATATTCCAGAAGCCAAATACGATGATAATACGCCAGCTGGAGCAGAGAAGGATGCTGATAAAGCCTAGCACTCTGAATAAGTGAATCCACTTCAGGCTGAGTCTTAATAGGGACTCAGCTTTTTTTTTGAACCTACCCCATCTGCAGAGGCTGATCTAGACTCTGAAGCAATTAATAGAAAGTACTAGACACTGCACATCGTAACTTTACGGTATGATGTAACTGGACGGGATCAACGGTATTTTCGAGGATGGACCTTCCCCATAGATCACGAGCTCGTAAATAACGAGCTCCTAAATAACGAGATTGATCAATGCTTGGAATTCAATTGATAGGGCAAGCAGAAGATATTGAATTAGCGACCGGCACTACGGTTGGACTCGTGGTAGCCGCCATCATATTCGGCTTGATCATGATCAGCCTTCTTGTATTCAGTCGCTACTTTGGATTGTGGATCCAATCGCAGTTGACTCGAGCTGAGATATCTTTTTTTAACCTCCTAGGTATGACCTTCCGTAAGGTCAATGTGAGAACGATTGTTCACAGCAAGATCATGGCAACTCAAGCCGGTTTAAATGATGCCGATTTAACGGGTGAGGCGCTGGAGGCACACTTTCTCGCTGGTGGTAATGTTCAGCAGGTCATTAGAGCGTTGATCGCGGCCAAAAAAGCGAAGACGATTTCACTCAACTTTCGGGAAGCTGCCGCAATCGATCTCGCTGGGCGGGATGTTTTGGAGTCTGTTCAAACGAGTGTTTATCCAAAAGTTATCGATTGCCCACCTCGTGGAGCGACGAAACCGTCGCTGGATGCTGTCGCCAAGGATGGGATCCAACTGAAGGTCAAAGCACGGGTAACGGTTCGTGCAAACTTGCAGCAATTGATCGGGGGAGCAACGGAGGAAACGATTATCGCTCGAGTGGGTGAAGGGATTGTTAGTGCCATTGGTTCCGCAGCAGATCATAAAGCGGTGTTGGAGAATCCAGATGTGATCAGTAAAGCAGTGCTCGCCAAACGATTGGATTCACAAACGGCATTTGAAATTGTTTCGATTGATATCGCCGATATTGATGTTGGAGCGAACATTGGTGCTCGCTTGCAGGCGGATCAAGCGGAAGCTGACACTCAGGTGGCTCGTGCAAGAGCTGAAGGAAAGCGCGCCGCAGCCGTCGCCGAAGAACAGGAGAATCAAGCCAAGATCGAAGATAGTCGAGCTTCTGTGGTCGCTGCACAAGCGGCTGTGCCTCGTTCCATGGCAGAGGCGTTTCGATCCGGCAACATGAACATTATGGAATACTACAAGCTTCAAAACGTAAATGCGGATACCGAGATGCGAAAGTCTCTCGCTACGACTGCAAAAGATAGTGTTCAGCCACTGGAGTCACGTTGATTCATACCGCCTTCGGTTTAAGAGGTAATCTTAGGTTTTGTTCAGTTCTGGAGAGATGCTTCAATGCAGGATGACTTAGAGGAATTCTTGGCGAGAGCTGCGAAACGAAGAGCAGACAAAGCGAACCGCGAGCGTGGTGAAGAAATTCGAAGCGAGTCGCGCAGAATTAAAAAAGAAATTCGTTCGCAGTATTCGGATAGCCGGAGTGAACGAGTTGTCAAAGTTGATGACTATGAGGAAGAGATTTTTGAAGCAGAACTAGTTGGTGAGGATCTAGCCCAGGCGCAGATGCTTTCCTCGGGAAGCTCCGAGCATCCTTCCACTGGACTTGATCGGGAGACAAGTAGGCTGAAGCAAATAAAATCAGCTGAAGCTAATTCGCGATCTATTCATCAAAATGTCAAACCAGCATCCAAGTCAAGCTTGGAAAACCCCAAAGTAGAGAAGAGTCGCTCACGAGATCATGTGACTGGGATTCAGTCTCTGGAGCTTGTCCAAATGCTAAGTCGTCCCGGGGGTATCCGGCAGGCTTTTCTACTGAAAGAAATCATTGACCGACCTCTGCATCGTTGGAAGTAATCTTGGAAATCGCAACCGAAATAGGTTAATGATCTTTCACCCTGTTGAATCACCTCAGAGCAATGTCCTACCAGTCATGAGTGAAGATTCACTGACGCACGACGCAGACACAACCCAAAGGCAGCGGCTGTTGATTGCGGTGTGCACCTTGAACGAATCCGAGAATATCGTCGGGATGATTCGAGCGATTCGTAAGGCCTTGCCCATGGCAGATGTGTTGATCGTGGATGACCAGTCACCTGACGGTACAGGTGATCTTGTGAGCCAACATTATGGTGACGATGCCAAGGTGTTGTTGCAGGTCAGGGAGAACCAACGAGGGCTAGGCGGAGCGATCAAGAAGGCAATGTGCCATGCCGTTGATCAAAGTTACGATTTTTTTATCAATCTTGACGGAGATTTTAGTCACGACCCCGATCAGCTACCTGACTTATTTGACGAGATGTTACAACAACCATCCATCGATGTAGTAATAGGTTCAAGATATGCCAGAGGAGGAAAAATAGTGGGTTGGCCCATTCATCGAAAGTGGATGAGTCGATTGATCAACCGTTTTGCCATCAGTTGTCTTGGTTTACCTGTCAGCGACTGCAGTGGTTCCATGAGATGTTATCGCGTTAGTGCCTTGGAGAAGGTCAAACTCCGATCACTACGAGTCAATGGATACGCGGTCCTGGAGGAGATACTGCTTCGAATGGCTCAGCAGGGATCGCGCATGTCTGAAGTTCCCATTACTTTCACCGATCGGCAGCTCGGCAAGAGCAAGTTGACAATGCGTGAGGCTTTCCGAACCTTCCTCCAAATCATCAGAATGTCGCTTCAGAGGTGATCAAGCCAGAAAAGTGATCTCAAAGTCGACTGGTCTACCCAATCTTGAGGGTGATTTGCCAAGAAAAAAGATTTCCGCGTCACACTGTCGCATCCTGTCCCGTTTCATTCTTCCGCCGGTTGATATACTACCACGTTTGCGAAACCAACCGTCCGCAGCGATTTTTCGATTCCATCCATGATCAAAATCCAAGGGAAAAGCAGAGTGGCATCAGGTATGAAATCCGGGGCGGATCTCGGGGTGGGTATGAGTGATCGTGAGACGGATAATCTTGCTCCGATTGATTCTTATAACTACGACGACAGCATTGTTCGGAAATTTGCGGGAGCAATGCTACTTTGGGGAATTGTGGCAACGCTCATCGGACTAGGCGTTGCGCACCTATTAGTCATCCCAAAAATGTTCGGTGGATCGGAGTCTCTGTCGTTTGCTCGACTAAGACCTTTGCACTCGAGTGTTGCTCTTTACGCATTTCTTGGAAACGGAGTGTTCGCTGCGATCTACTACAGCCTACAGCGGTTATGTGCTGTGAGAATATGGAGCTCTGCTCTTGCTCAAATTCATTTTTGGTCGTGGCAGGCGATTATTATCACTGCGATATGGACCTTGCCCAACGGATTTAGCCAAGGCCGCTCCTCTGCGGAACTCATTCAGCCAATCAATCTCGCGATCGTATTGGTTTGGATATTCTTTTTTGGAGTGAATTACTGGATGACACTTCGGCGCCGACGCGTGGAGAGGATTTATGTTTCTCTTTGGTTCTACACGGCAACCTTGGTCACCGTTCCCGTTTTGTTAACCATTACTAATATTGTATTGCCGGTCAGCTGGGTGAAGAGTTACCCTCTGCTAGCCGGAGTACATGATGCAGTCGTGCAGTGGTGTTATGGACAAATGTCTAACTACTATCTTCTGCTGATGCCATTTTTGGGGATGATGTATTTTTTCATTCCACTGTTCACGGGTAAGCCGATACATAGCCACCGTTTGGCTGTGACACACTTTTGGGCTCTCGTGATTCTGATTCTTTGGACCGGGTCGCACCATCTGAACTATACGGCAGCACCTGAATGGCTTGCTTCCGTTGGAATGTTGGCTGGATTGCTGATGTGGATGCCGCTTTGGGGAGGCTTGATTAATGGTTGGAAGACATTGCAGAGCGGCGAAGCGAGATTCTCAGACAGCCTTGTGTTCCGCTTCTTTGCTTGTTCCCTGATCTTCTATGGAATTACCACCTTTGAGTCCGCCGTACTGAGTATGAAGAGTGTCTCAGCTCTGACGCAATATTCAGATTGGACGATCGCTCATCTGCATACTGGGATGATGGGTTGGAACGGAATGCTCGCTGTTGGAATCATCTATTGGTTGGTACCACGACTTTTTAATGTAAGTCTTTGGAGCCAGCGAGCGGCAGCCATGCATTTTTGGACCGCCCTCGCAGGTGTTGTGCTCTCTGTTATCCCGCTCTACTTATCGGGTTTTACACAGAGCATGATGTGGAGTTCCTTGGATGAGTTAGGTAATCTCGCCTATCCGGATTTTATTGAATCTATCGAAGCATCTCGCATGATGTG
>JAYYHM010000092.1:0-3134 GCA_036148415.1 Planctomycetota bacterium | reverse complement strand
CTTCTGCTAGCGTCGAGCACATGGATGATTGGGCCATCATAGACAGGTGCAATCTTGACAGCCGTATGTTTGGCACTGGTGGTTGCGCCGCCGATGAGAAGGGGCATGGACATCTTACGCCGTTTCATCTCGCGAGCTACATGAACCATTTCGTCCAAGCTAGGCGTGATCAGGCCACTCAGGCCAATCATATCCACCTGATGTTTATCTGCTTCCTCTAAAATGTTTTCGCTGCTGACCATCACTCCAAGGTCAATAACTTCGTAATTGTTGCATTGCAGAACGACACCAACAATATTTTTGCCGATATCATGCACGTCTCCTTTGACAGTTGCCAGTAGGAACTTGCCTCTTGCCGAGGCACCTTCAAGACCAGCGGCTTTCTTTTCTTCCTCCATGAACGGTTCGAGGTAGGCAACTGCTTTTTTCATCACCCTGGCCGACTTGACCACTTGTGGTAAGAACATTTTGCCCTCAACAAAAAGATCTCCAACTACCTGCATGCCGTCCATCAGGGGACCTTCTATGACTTCCAGACACCGGGTAACCGACTGCCTCGCTTCCTCGGTATCTTCCACAATATACTTATCAATACCTTTGATAAGGGCATGCTTCATTCGTTCTTCAATGGGAGCATCTCTCCAAGCAAGATCTTCCCCCGCTTTTTTCTTGCCCGATCCTTTTACTGTCTCTGAAAATTCCAGCAACCGGTCTGTCGCGTCTGATCGACGATTAAGAAGAACATCTTCAACGCGTTGCAAAAGATCAGCAGGGATTTCTTCATAGATTTCCAGTTGCCCGGCGTTCACGAGTCCCATGTCGAGGCCAGCTTTTACAGCGTGATAAAGAAACGCGCTATGCATCGCTTCTCGGACGCGATCATTACCTCGGAAACTGAAGCTTATATTGCTTACACCGCCACTGGTTTTGGCACCTGGACACTCAGCTTTGATGCGGCTTACGGCATTAATAAAGTCCACCGCGTAGTTGTCATGCTCCTCAATACCTGTAGCAACTGTAAGAATATTGGGATCAAAGATTATGTCTTCAGGCGGAAAATTTACTTGTTCCGTAAGGATTTTGTAGGCACGCTTGCATATGAATACTTTGTGGTCTTCGTGGGTTGCTTGACCCTTTTCATCAAATGCCATCACAACCGCTGCGGCGCCGTATTGTCGAATCAACTTAGCACGTCGAATGAATTCTTCCTCACCATCTTTCAGGGAGATGGAGTTGACTACGGTTTTTCCTTGCGAGTTACGTAAACCGGCTTCGATGACTTCCCATTTGCTGCTGTCGATCATCACCGGTACCGATGCCGCCACGTCATCTCCCGAAATCAAACGTAAGAACCGAGTCATCGCTTCTACACCATCAAGCAGCGCATCATCGAAATTGACGTCAATGATGGTTGCTCCGTTTTGAACTTGCTCCCTCGCGACCTCTACCGCTTCCTCATAGTTTTCATTCCTGATGAGTGATGCAAACTTCCTGCTACCGGTCACATTGGTTCTTTCCCCAACCATTGTGAATGGAATTTCGGGACGCATCACCATGGGTAGTTGACCCGAAAGACGCGTCCAAACAGGTCCATGATTTTCGTCTTTAGGACGATTTCCCTTAACCCTTTCTGATATCGCACTGATGTGATCCGGAGTCGTCCCACAACATCCTCCAAGGATATTGATCCAGCCGTTGTCCGCATACTCGCCAACGATATCGGCCATCGCCTTGGGGCCTAAATCAAACTGTCCCATTTCATTGGGTAAGCCAGCGTTCGGATGGCAACTTACTCCAATCCCTGTTGACTGTGACATTGCTTCAATGTGTGGTCGCATCACATCTGGACCAAGGGCGCAATTCATACCAATCGATAAAAGAGGAAAGTGAGCGAGTGAGGTTACGAAAGCTTCGACGCTCTGGCCACTCACAAAGGTTCGGCCCATTTTGTCAAAGGTTCCGCTGACCATCACAGGAATCTTTCGGCCACCGGCATTGAAATAGTCTTGTATCGCAAAAAGGCAGGCTTTCAGATTGAGGGTGTCGATCGCAGTCTCTGGAAGTAAAATATCGATGCCCGCTCTGGCCAGGGAATCAACTTGCGCTCTATAGCTATCTCTCATTTCTTGAAAAGTGATATCGCGATGGGCCGGGTCCTCTACATTCGTACTGATCGCAGTTTGTTTTGTCGTTGGACCAATCGAGCCGGCGATAAACCGTGGACGATCAGGTGTTTTTTCTGTCCATTTGTCGGTTGCCGCCCTCGCGCACGCCACTGCTGCCGCGTTGATTTCATCAACCAGCTCAAGGGGAAGATCGAACTCAGCCATTCCCACGGGTGAGGCCCCGAAAGTATTAGTCTCGACAATATCACTACCTGCCTCGAGGTAGGCATCATGGATCGATGTGATTTTTTCGGGGTGTGTCAGGCAAAGAAGATCCGAAAAATTCTTTAGATCCTTGCTGGGATCATGATCTGCAAATCTTTCACCTCGGACTGCTGCCTCATCAAGTTGCAGTCGCTGAATCATGGTTCCCATTGCCCCGTCGAGCAGCAGAATCCTCTCTCGAATGAGGTCGGGTAGATGGGGGACCGCGGGATTAAACTTCGACATTGGTGCAGGTGTGTCAAGCAGAAAAAAAGGGCGGGGATAGCTAACTAAGGGCCAATCTTCACCCTCCACAAGCTATTTCACAACCCGCGGAATTCAATGAAGCAAAACATGGCACTCGGTTCAAAGACTGAATCGGATTCTGTTAATGGAAGCTGGAGCAGTGCATCGTTTATCTAAATTAAGCCGAAGATTGAGGTTTCTCATTTCTCAATCCGAGCAGGATGATTTTGTGGAGCTCAGAATGGGTTGGGGGTCAACGACTCCAAATTCTAACTTGGCAGACCGTTGGACGGATTTTTCTATTCGATCTATCGTCATTGTTAAGTCTTGGTATCCAGTTTGACATTGTGTTGAACAAATCCTCCGCAGCACAGGTATTTTCGGCAGAGTGAGCTCAGCACTTGGTGCCAGGATTCATGGGGATTTCGCGGAATGGTTTTTAGTAACACTCAATGGACACCCCTCTGTGGAATGGTTTAATTGCGACGATTACCTGGCTCTACCTTGCCCACCTTGGGA
>JAYYHM010000091.1:0-3780 GCA_036148415.1 Planctomycetota bacterium | reverse complement strand
CACTTTCACCCGATTCAGAAACAATCTCATGGGAGAGTGATGAAACTCGCCGCAAGCGGCAAATTGGATTGATTGTCGCGGTATCGGCCGTGAGCTTGCTCATTTGCCTCGTGGGATTTGGCTGGTTTGTTAGCTCTTGGCAAACGGAGCAACAAGCCTCTGAGGGTAACCAAGAACCCGGGATCAGTCGATCAGAATCGATTTTGAGCGGAGAAGATGCACCTGATATTGCTCAGCCATCGACTTCTAATCTCCGCGAAGCAGAGCAGGCCAATGATGAATTCCCACCCAATGTGGACTCAACCTTCGCGCCTGAAAAAGCCACTAGCAGCGAAGAGCCTCAGGACCAGAAGCCAGCAACAGAGATCACTTCTGTACCGGACCAAGAGCCACCAAAGACCGATCCACCAATGGATCTAATACCGGTCTCACCGCTCAACGAACCACCTACTCCGGCAGCCAATGGCCAGCAGGGTAATTTCGAGGAACCTGCTAAACAGAATGGTTTAGGTGGTATGCAAGAGTTACCCCCAGGCCTCCAACAGTACACACAGTTCTTGTTGGATGAAGGAGCAATTGAGCAGCCGAATCTTGATGCACCTCCCAGCATGGATGATTTAGAAATCGACGACGCGACTCGCGAGCTCGATCGACCCATCGCGCCACTTCGACCCAAAGACCTTGAGTTCGAATCTGCTCTATCGATCAAGCTCGCATTGGACACAGAGGGTTACGCCTTACCTGAATTAGTGTTGCTGATCAGCCAGGTCACCAGTGTGCCTATTCAGATTGACTGGGTCTCGTTTGACCTTGGTGGAATCGACCTTACCACTCCCTGTGAGCTAACTCAGGGTTGGAAAACAGCCAAGGACATCCTGCAGGATGCATGCAAAACAATAGGAGCAGAATTGAGAAATGAAGACTCTTTGATGACGATCACACTCAGTGATCAAAAGTTTTCAGAGATTCATCAGAAGATCACGGATCTTGAAGAATTTGGGAGCGGTAACCCGGCAACGCTACGACTTCTCAGCTCCTTATTGAATTTGGAAAATCAAGACGGAACACTACGTTTCGCCGATGGCAACAGGGAAGAAAAGCAACTTAGTGCAATTGTTGTCGAAGCATTAAGAAGTATTCGCGGGAAAACTCAGAGGGTGAATGAGCAGTCTCTTTCTCGATGGATATGGAATCCTGAAGGCCCTGCACTTGGCTGGACCACCCCAATTCAAGGACGAAGCTTTCCACAATCTGATGTACCGATGACCGTTGCTGAATTCATCCGACGACTTTCGGAAGAGAATGGGGTTCAAGTGCTGATCAATTGGCAAGATCTCTTAATACGAGGTGTTAATCCCGAGCTCGTCTTCCTTCCGCACAGTGCAGCGACATCAGCAGAAATGGCTAGTGGAGCGTTTGGTTCTTTGGGTCTCGAAGTTAGACAGGTCGATGCAACGCATTGGTGGATTGGCCAGCGCTCCACATATGACAGGCTCCCAGTCGTCACTTGGACTCAACCTTTGGCTGGTGAACCCGTAGTCGTCACCGAGAAGTTGAAATCACTGCTTCAGGAAATTGTCGGTGCGGATACTTACCGCCTCGAACTAGATCAAGAAACCCGCCGCGCGTTAGTCATCTTGCCACGGTACTTGGCAATTCAACTGCCAAAGTTGATTGAGGGCCTCTCGGGGACTGATGTCCAAGCTATTCAACCCTAATCAGATCGACGATCAGGCCTGAACGTTTACAGACAGTGGTCTTTCAGGAAAACTGACCTTTACTTAAGCTGCGACCGTTCGGTCCTCAGCAACGGGTATCTTGAGAATAAAAGCAGTACCTCGACCGACTGTGCTTTCCACACGGATGCGTCCCCGATGAGCATCAACGATTTCTTTACAAGCTGCTAAACCCAAACCTGTCCCGCCCTTGCCCGATTCATCAGGACCTGCTTTTGTGCTGTAAAACGCCTCGAAAATCCGGGGCAATTTCTCTCGCGGAATTCCCTGGCCAGAATCCCGAACCACTAACTCGATGTATTTTTTATCCTCTGCTGGTCGCAATCGAACCAGAATTGATCCACCCTCGGGCATCGCTTGCCGGGCATTAATCAAGAGGTTTAACAAAACTCTCTGGATTTGATTTCCGTTTGCCATCGCAGCAGGGGTTTCGGGATGGATTTTCGTCTCCACTGAAATGCGATACTTCCGCATCTCACGCTCGAGTAAAAGCATCGCATCCTCAATGATTGCACCAAGGTCCGTCGGGGACATGCTATCACTACGATTTCGAGCCTGAGCAAGAATGGTCTGTGTAATCTTAGCTGCCCTCTCGGAGGCTTCGAGAATCTTGGTGAGAGCTTTATCTCGACTGGCGTCATCTCGATTCCTAAGGCCCAAACGAGCGTAATTCAGGACAGTCATGAGAATGTTGTTGAACTCATGCGTTGCTGTACTCGTGAGCTCACCGAGAGCAGCTAGTGACTGCATTCGACGCAATTCGCCTTTGAGAGATTCCAATTGATTCGTCAAATCCGCGGTGGATGCCGCTGTGGGCACATGAGAAGCCGGGGGAGCTGCATTGGAAACGTAATGATTCGGTTGGGTTGCCACTGCGAATCGGCCATCTTCGAGGAATTCACTTCGATCAATACTATCTCGAGATATCGTCGTATCTGGAGGATCCGCTACAGGTCCTATGTTCCTGCCGTTACAAATTGCCATAAAGGTTCAAAAAGAGGGCCAAAATGGGTGCTCAATCACTGGAGACCGACTTTTTCGATCAGGCAAAAAGAAACGTCTAGCTGTTCTGATCCTTAAAAAGTTAAACTCTGAGGAGTTGAACATATCAAGGATGATGATCATGGAAGAAAACATCGTAAATCGATTACGCAACCGACTGGCGGATGCCCGATCTCTTGGGCTCAATGTGCGGATGGAACCATTGGATAACCAGTCTGCGACCTGGTGTGAAATTGCTGGGATTCCGACCTTGTTCGTCGATCTTTCTCAACCTGCTGGTGAGCAACTTCAACAAGTGGATGACGCCCTACAATCGTTCTATCAGGATAGAATAAGTTTCCCTATCCAATCCGAAAGTGAAAACGGTTCGCCAAGGGCAGCCTAGCAACTTTGCAAAAGTGGGTACTACAAGCACCAACCCCGCTCCCAACGTGAAACTGGATCCATGAAACTTGAAACCGCATCCAAATTCACCTATCGGTTAGGTACCGGCCTCAAGGCAGGTGCTGATCTTATCAAGCTACTCCAGGTAGAAAGCTCACTCGGCTCCAGTAAACACCGAGCTTCAATCGGTGAGCTATTACGAGGAAGTAAGGCGGGTCAATCTCTCAGCGATATTATGGAAGGTCATTCCTACTTTCCGCGCGTGATGACCTCAGTTGTCCGTGTAGGAGAAGAGACAGGGAAAATAGAAAGTGCCCTCTTAACTCTTAGCCGCCACTATGAGCATCGAATCGCCACCAGGCGTGCTTTCCTCAGTGCCATCGCTTGGCCAATTCTACAGCTGATTGCCGGAATCATGATTGTCTCACTTATGATTTATCTGCTCGGGATCCTAACTGCCGGAGGTGGAGGGGTAATGCCAGATATCCTCGGCTTCGGATTAAGAGGTCCATCAGGTGTACTTTGGTTCTGGATCTATCTTTCCATCTTTTTCGGAATTCTCACTGCTGTCATTGTGGCGTTTAGCAAGAACATTGCAGGAGTACAAAATCTGATTCCGCTCGTCTATAAAATTCCTGGGGTGGGTTCATCGATCCAG
>JAYYHM010000090.1:0-3541 GCA_036148415.1 Planctomycetota bacterium | reverse complement strand
CCCGTAGAAAGAATCGCTTTCCGCGTTGCGTGACCTCGTGACCCTCTGCTTCTGACCTTCTCTGCAAATTCTCGATCCCACCTGGATACTTAGGATTGAGCTCGTATCCTTTCTTGAGAACTCTCCAGTAAGGGGTGATTCTCTTTTTGCCCTGCGTCTCCAGTTCGTCTGCTGCATGCGCTGCGATCCATGCAAAAATTCCGTTGGTGAATGGGCCAGCAATATCGACCTCATGTTTTTTGGCGAGTTGAGCTCGAAGATGATCAATGGTTGCGACTTGGCCTTTCCGAACTTTCCGCATCAGCTCGTCAACATCAATGGGTGCCGGCGCCACAAACCTGCCCTGCCTCCAACGTGGACGCGTTGCAGGCGTGATCTCTGCCACGGTTGGATGCCCCCTTCGCATCGTGTAATTTTTCTTGCCAACTTCGCTTTTTCACCGCCATCTTCCCGTAACACTCAACAAACGGACAAAACAAAAAAATTGAGAACATGAAGCTTCGGCTTGATTTAAATCGTAGATAGCGTTGACTCCACTTCGATAAACCACCGAGTGATTTCTGATTTTCAGACGCCAGAGCGATTCCGAGTGCCAGATATTTCCGGATGTGATATGATACGGCCAGACTTTTGACCTCTCCCACGACTTGGAGATTCCCCATGGGCTCAGTTTTAATTGTTCTACTCGTTGGATTCCTAGTGTTTGGAGCCATCATCGTCTTCTACGTCATCGGGATATACAACACCCTGGTGAGGCTCAAAAACCGCTACGAAAACGCGTTCGCACAGATTGAAGTGCAGTTGAAGCGACGATACGATCTGATCCCGAATTTGGTTGATACCGTTAAAGGGTACATGGCGCACGAGAGAGAAACACTTGAGGCGGTTATTCAAGCCAGAAACCAAGCCATGTCGGGACTCCAGAGTGCAGCGGCCGATCCCAGTAACGCAGCAGCAATTCAAGCTCTGGCGGGTGCGGAGCAGGGACTTACCGGTGCTCTTGGCCGGTTGTTCGCTCTTTCCGAAGCGTACCCCGATCTCAAAGCCAATCAAAATATGGCTCAACTGACTGAAGAGATCACAACAACAGAAAATAAAGTTTCGTTTGCAAGGCAAGCCTACAACGACTCCGTTACTGAATACAACACTTACAAGCAAACCTTTCCACCTGTGGCCGTCGCAGGGACGTTCGGGCACGCCAATAACGCGACGTTACTTGAATTTGATAGTGAAGCAATCGCTGAAGCGCCCAAGGTATCCTTTTAAATAAATGGCTACATCTTTCTATCAGCGTCAGGCCGACGCCAAGAAGAATACGTCCAAACTGGTGATCTTATTCGTGACGGCGGTCATCATGATTGTCGGCACGCTGTCAGCAGCGACTTGGTACGTGACGGAAACATTCATCACACCGAGATCTGGCTTAGTATTGGGCAACCCTGCCTGGTATAGCCGACCCTCATTTGAGTATTCGTGCTACGTGGGATTGGGCTCGGCAGTGCTTATTTTCGGCGGATCCTTCTTTAAGATTTTTGAGCTTCGCCAAGGGGGAGGAAAACTGGTTGCAGAAAGTCTTGGTGGAAAACGTATCTCACCGTCGTCTGCTAAGGGCGATGAGAGGAAATTGATGAATATTGTCGAAGAGATGGCAATCGCATCAGGCGTTCCCGTACCACCGGTTTTCCTCATGAACGAAGATGGGATCAACGCTTTTGCAGCGGGATATTCCCCCAAGGATGCCGTCCTCGGCGTGACACGCGGTTGCATCTCGAAGCTAAATCGTAGCGAACTGCAAGGAGTGATCGCGCACGAATTCAGCCATATCCTAAATGGGGATATGCGGATGAACATCAAGCTGATAGGTGTTCTGCACGGAATCTTACTCATTGGCCTCACCGGGCACATGATTCTCCGAGGACTGTTTTATTCAGGAGGATCCAGATCCAGAAGGAGCAGTAAGGATAACAAAGGCGGCGGTGGTATCCTTGTTCTCATAGCGCTTGCCTGTGCAGCGATCATCGTCGGATTCATCGGAGTGTTCTTCGGTAACCTGATCAAAGCTGCCGTTTCGCGACAACGTGAGTTCCTTGCCGATGCTTCCGCTGTACAGTTCACACGTGATCCGGGGGGAATCTCTGGAGCCCTCCAAAGAATCGGAGGCTACTCCACTGGCTCGCGGTTGGAAAACTCTAATGTTTCGGAAGCCAGCCATATGTTCTTTTCGCAAGCGATTTACAAGGGACTGGATGGGTTACTTGCAACACACCCGCCGCTGGACAAGCGAATTCGGGCGATCGATCCAAGTTGGGGCGGAAAGTTCTCACCTGTCGCCGAAGCAACCGGTCAGGGGCACGTGAGCGTATCGACCGCAGCGGGTGTCACCTCGGGATTTGCCGGCTCCACCGCAGGGACGACCTCACCGCAGCCATCAACCTCTGGAACCCAAGAAGCACCTCTTGAATCCATTCACCGAGGCTTGGACACGGTAGGTGAACCGACAGCGGAGCATCAGGAATATGCTGCAGAATTGATCACCAGTCTTCCCGCGAAATTGCTCGATTCGGTCCGAGAACCTTACAGCGCCAGGGCCGTTATCTTTTGCCTAATGATGGACAGCGACCTGACCATCCGCGCAACGCAAATGAAGATGGTTAGAAACACGGCAGGCCACGCGATACACGAGCTTGCATATCAACTCATGCCATCTATCGACGCGCTGGCGATACAGAAGAGACTACCCGTGATCGATCTTTCGCTCGCATCGCTCAAATCTCTTTCGAAAAACCAGTACAAAGAGTTTATCCAATGCTTTAACCAACTGATCAAAGCAGATAATAAGATTGATCTTTTTGAGTGGATCATGATCCAGGTGATTTCCAAGCATCTCAAGCCGCACTTTGAAGCCGTGAAACCACGATCGGAAGGAAACCAAAAGCTTCGTAAGATGCGAGAGCAATGCCAAATCTTATTATCAGCCATTTCTGCTGCAGGCAACGATGCCGATGCAGCGAAACTAGCTTATCAGGCAGGCTCCAAGAAGTTGAAGGATTTGCAATTAGACCCTCTTCCAAAAAGCAAAACGAATCTCAAGGAACTCGCTACCGCCTTGAGTCGACTCGAAGCGGCCTCGGCATCCGATCGGCGACGCCTAATCCAAGCGTGCGCGGTGTCAGTTGAAGTGGATGAACATATCACTTGGCAGGAAGCAGAGTTACTTCGCGGCGTAGCAGATCTTCTTGATTGTCCGATACCACCAATCCTAGCAACTTAGGTCTTACTAGATTCGCGAACAATCAGCTTAGGCGACAATAAGATTGACTCAAAAGGCTGACCTTCAACCAAGCCAACCATTGCGCGGGCGGCCCGTTCACCCATTTCCCGAGCAGGTTGCCTGACTGTCGACAGAGGTGGGGTGGTGAAACTTGACTCCATCTGATCATCAAATCCAACGATCGCTACATCCTCTGGAACACGTTTACCCACCTTATAGAGCGCAAGCATGGCGCCGAAAGCAGTAAGATCGTTAGCTGCAAAAATAGCA
>JAYYHM010000089.1:0-3809 GCA_036148415.1 Planctomycetota bacterium | reverse complement strand
CCGCTAAACTCTGCATCTGCCTGGTGACCATCTTTGGGTTCAAGTCAGGAACATAGTCGGCATTCGAATTCAAACGTTCAATGAAACGAAATCTCTCACCGGTATTCTCTTCCACTGCCTCTCGGATCACCTCAAGTGGCGGGGACCCAAGAATCTCATGGACATCCATGATTTCCTCCGATGACTCTAGCTGTTTCCAATGCTGCAATAGGTCATCTTCCTCCTCCTGTCCGGGCACACGCCCGTAGGCCAATCGAAAACAAATTCTTATCGCATCGCGATCCGTGTTAGCAAGCGATAAAACACGGTTTGCAAACACCAAACCTCTTCGATAAGTCTCATCACTATTGAGAAGCGTAAACACTTGCGGAGTGATGGTTGAGGCATCACGCTGCTCGCATGAGAAATCTGGTGACGGCGCATTAAACACTTCTAGCATTGGATCCATTAAACCTCTAAGTCGAAGAACATAAAGGGATCTTCGATGACGTTGCTGGGGCTCGGGATTAGGCACCCACGCAGCCGCAAACGCCCCCATCACCTGTCGCGGTTGTAATGCAACCTCCTGATTAATTTGCGGGCGACATGGAATCCCGCCGACACTCCGATTCAATTCTCCTGAAACGCATAACATAGAGTCTCTCAACTCCTCCGCGCTAAGCCGTCGCGGCTTAAATACCGAATAACTCAGGCCCTCTGGATCGACCTCCTCGAGTGTCTCGAGGTTAGGGTGATGAGCTGAGCGGCAGTAAGCATCCGACCGGAGTATTTCTCGATGCAATGCTTTAATTGACCATTTGTTTTGCATCAGGAACGCGGCCAGCCAATCTAACAATTCTGGATGCGTGGGCTTCTTCCCTTTGGCCCCGAAATTATTTGGATTACCGGCTAATGGGGTGCCGAAGTGCCACTGCCAAACACGATTCACTATGACCCGCGCGGTAAGAGGATTGTTTTCATTCGCGATCCATTTGGCAAAAGCCAGTCGCCTCCCATGCATCGCTTCAGTGATATCAATCTGCTTTCCGACAGAGGCAGCACTGAGAACGCCAGGTTTCACCCTTTCTCCACGAGTAAAGGCATCACCCCCTTTGAGAATATGCGTCTCCTCAAGGGTGCCCATATCCAACGGATCCGCGGGAATCCTTGTTGGCGTGTACACGCCGTTGACCCTTCTTGTCTTTCCACTGTAGACCGATAGTGCATAGGGTTGATACCTGTCAAACTCCCATTGAAGCCGTTGGATACCCTTTCGCGCGACACGTTCTGAGCCGAATTGCTGAGGAGTGAATCCAACATGCCGAGGTGGATATTCTTCTTGATCGAAGTTTGCTTTCTTCATCGCGTTTCGTGCACCGCTGAAGACGTTGCCGAGGCCATCGCGTTCTTCAATTCGCGCAACCTCTTGTTTCCACTTTTGAAACGCATCTTCAGGCATCGGATTCAGGTTTTGATACCAGGTCAAAGCATTGTCTAAAAGGACCTGATCGATCACTCGCAAAACCTTCTGGTGTTGCTGCTCTTTTTGCTTCAAATATCGCTGTTCTTCAAACCCCTTTCGGTTCTCCACCGGCAAAAACACGGCGTGGCGTTCCGCTTGCTGCGTCGTTGCAAATACTGCTTGGACGGAGTAGTAATCCCGTGTGGGAATCGGATCGAATTTGTGGTCGTGACAACGTGCGCACTGCAGAGAATGACCGAGAAACACCTCCCCCACACTGTTTGTCACGTCATCGAGAAACCTCTGCCTTGCTACCCTGAAGACCTCCATCCCTGTCAACTCCCAAGGCCCCATCCTTAGAAAGCCAAGAGCGATGATGGCTTCGGATTGAGAAAGGGACTTATCCCCAGCAGCTACCAGTTCATCACCGGCAATTTGTTCAAGAATAAACTGATCGTACGCTTTGTCATTGTTAAAGCTTCGCACCACGTAGTCGCGATATCGCCACGCATTGCCCCGTTCAAAATCGTTAGCAAAGCCGGACGAATCCGCATAGCGAACAATATCCAACCAATGCTGTGCCATCCGCTCACCATAATGCTCGGTATTCAACAGACGATCCACAGCCTCACCGTAGACGGTTTCATCAGATCGAGTATCCATGCAGAAAGCCTGAACCTCTTCGAACGTTGGCGGTAGACCGGTTAAGCCGTACGTTAATCGGCGAAGCAAAGTTCGGCGATTCGCTCTTCCTGCGATGGGCAAATCTTTTGGTCTACGCTCAGCAAGCAATTGATCGATCGTAGAATGTGATCCATCCTTAGGTGTCTGAGCAGGATGGATGGTGGATTGCGGTTCAGGGGCAGGTGCATCCGTTATCCTAGCAACCGTTTGATAAGCCCAGAGATCCTCCTTTAGGTACTTTCGATCGGTCCACCCATCCGTCAAACCTCCGGAGGTAGGGAACTTTACACCCTCTTCACGTGACCATCCTCCTTGATAGGTCGATTCTATTTTTTGAGCACGCTCTGCGGTTGGCCAATGGGCTCCCGTCTCGATCCAACGCGCAAGAAGCTTCAGATCTTCGCTTCCCAATCGCTCAGCATCCTTCGGAGGCATCGCCGACCAAGCCGCGCTGTCACGCGAAGCCGCTAAATAGATGGGACTGCTCTGCGGTTTGCCGATTACGATCGAGGGTTCACCACTATCCCCTCCCGACATCAAAGATTGCAATGAACGGACATCTAAACCTCCTTCTATGTCCCGACCCTCCACTCCGTGGCAGCCGAGACATTTCTCCAAGAGGATGGACTGGATGTGCTTGACATACAGTATTTCAGAATCGCTGAATTTGGTTTCAGCAACAAGAACCCCCTGTTTTGAGACATCCTCAGAGGCGTACAAGTGACCAAAGCTGATCCCGGAACAGCAGAACTCGGCCAGTAAGAAGAAGAACGAAACTCCTAATCTTCGAGTGCCCAAGGGCATCCTTTACTCCCGCAAACAAAAGGTTTCCTCTTCGATCTCAAACCACCCCTATAACTTACCACAGTTTGAAGCGTCGGCATTGCAAAAAACTAAACGATGCGACTCAAACCGCTCCACCGAAATGTTCACCCCAGCCTCACCTTATTCAACCATTAAGACTCTCCGTTTATTCAGACAATGCTCTCCAGAAATTAGTTTCAGACAATATCTATCGCCCCAGATATGGATGCGCGTTACGATCATCAGAAATCTAAAAAGTGTCGAAAATTTAACGAGCAACAGAACCACCTCCCATGCGTATCGTCATCTGCTATCCCGTTGAAAATCGCCATCTAAAACAAATCCAAGATGCGGCGCCGGATGCCGAGATCGTCAATGCGGGACAGGAAGGAATCGATGAATTACTTCCCTCCGCTGACATTTTCATTGGACATGCAAAAGTCCCGGTCAATTGGGATCGGGTGCTTGACACCGGCAATTTAAAATGGATCCAATCCTCCGCAGCTGGACTGGATCACTGCTTGGTGCCGGGCGTGGTGGTATCTGACATCGTCGTCTCGAGCGCTTCGGGACTCTTTGCTCCACAGGTGGCAGAGCAAACCTTCGCGTTGCTAACCGGTCTTCTTCGGGGCATGCCAAGATTCTTTCGTGCCGAAGCAAAACGAGAATTCATTCGATTACCTACCGATGATCTTCGAGGGAAAACTGTCGGTATCGTGGGGATGGGCGGCAATGGGAGGATGTTGGCTAAAACACTTAGTCCCTGGGAGGTCACTCTTTTAGCAACCGACTATTACCCCACGGATCCACCACCGGAAGTTCACCGCTTAATGCCAGCTGATTCACTCAACACCCTTCTGGCTGTGAGTGATGTGATCAT
>JAYYHM010000088.1:0-6045 GCA_036148415.1 Planctomycetota bacterium | reverse complement strand
GCGGTGTTGGTTTCATCGCTCACATCAAAGGTGAGCCGTCGCATCAGAACGTACTCGATGCAGACACGATTTTGATCAACATGGATCACCGGGGTGCTTGTGGATGCGAACCGAATACGGGTGATGGATCGGGAATGATGTGCGGATTGCCGCATAAATTTCTTCGAAAGGTAGCGAAGCAAGATCTCGGCGCCGATTTGCCTGAGCCAGGGCGTTTTGCCGCGGGATTGGTGTTTCTGCCGCAGAATGAAGCGGAGCGACACGAGTGTAAGGGAACAATTGAGCGATTAATCTCCGAGGCGGGTCAAAGATTAATAGGTTGGAGGAAAGTTCCACAGATGACAGATTTGGCTGATGTGGGCCCTACCGCTAGGGAAAGCGAGCCAGTCATCGAGCAACTTTTTGTTGCAGCATCTGAAGAGCTTCAGGGGGATGCTTTTGATCGCAAGCTCTACATGATTCACAAACAGGCTAGCCATCAGCTTCGTGGCAGCAAGACGCTACGTGAAGCCATGATGTTCTATATATGCTCACTCAGCACGAAGGTGATCATTTACAAGGGCATGCTCACGCCAGAGCAACTATTGCCCTATTACGCTGATTTGCGAGATGAAGATTTTGAGACACATCTCGCTATGGTCCATAGTCGGTTCTCCACCAATACATTTCCAAGTTGGGACCGAGCCCAGCCTCTTCGGTTTATGAGTCACAACGGTGAGATCAATACACTGCGTGGAAATAAGAACTGGATGAGAGCGAGGGAAGGTTCGGCTGCCAGTGATCTCTTCGGGGATGATCTCTCGAAGCTTTTCCCGGTTGTTGAGCCGGAATGCAGTGATTCCGGTACGTTTGACAACGTGCTCGAGTTTCTTCTCATGAACGGTCGAACTCTTCAGGAAGCAATCATGATGATGGTCCCTGAGGCGTGGCAAAAGCACGACACGATGTCAGAGGATAAGAGAGCTTTCTACGAATATTTTTCTTGCTTGATGGAACCTTGGGATGGACCCGCTTCGGTTGCTTTCACTGATGGACACTACATCGGTGCCACGTTAGATCGAAATGGTCTGCGTCCGAGCCGCTACTATATCACGCATGACGATCGCGTGATTATGGCGAGTGAGGTCGGTGTATTACCCGTTGACCCTTCTATCGTCAAAGAGAAAGGTCGGTTACAGCCTGGCAAAATGTTCTTGGTTGATTTTGAAGAGGGAAGACTTATCCCTGATGAAGAATTGAAAGACGATTTTGCTAAAAAAATGCCTTATGGTGACTGGTTACGTCAGCAGCGCATTCGCCTCGCTGACTTAACCGCTGTGGAAGACGCCCACGGCTTTGACAGCGAGACACTTTTGGCTCGTATGCAGGCCTTTGGCTTTACGAGCGAGACCATGAATTTCATGCTCCGACCATTGGTCGAGCAGTTGCGAGATCCGGTCGGGTCGATGGGTAACGATAGCGCGATCGCCTGTCTCAGTGACAAGCCTCGTATGATCTATGATTATTTCAAGCAGTTATTTGCTCAGGTGACCAACCCCGCAATCGATTCGATTCGCGAGGAAGTCATCATGTCGCTGGAATGCTATATCGGTCCAGAGGCGAACCTGCTTGATGCAGCTCCCGAACACTGTCATCGGCTTCTGATTGAGCACCCGATTCTCACCAACGAAGAGATGGCATCTTTAAAGATGATTGACCATCAAGGTTGGACGAGCAAGACGATTGATATCACCTACGATCGATCCGAAGGCAAGGAAGGTCTAGTCGCAACGCTTGATCGGATCTCTGAGGAAGCCGAAGCCGCTGCTGATCAGGGTATTCAGCTCATTGTTCTATCAGATAGAGCAGTCAGTCAAGATAGGATTCCTGTGAGTGCTCTCCTGGCAGTTGGTGCTGTACATCATCATCTTGTCAAGCAAACCAAGAGGACGCGAATCGGTTTGCTTGTTGAAACTGGCGAGGCACGGGAGGTCCATCACCACTGTCTCCTGATTGGCTATGGAGCGGATGGGATCAACCCTTATCTTGCTTTCGAATCGCTTTGGCAGGCCAGCCGTGATGGATTGATGGATGAGGGCATGAACGATGAGAAGATAGTTGCCGCATACCGCAAGGGTGTTGCAAAAGGCATGCTCAAGGTCATGGCCAAGATGGGAATTAGCACGCTTCAAAGCTATAAGGGTGCACAGATTTTTGAAGCACTTGGTTTGCGTGATGAGATTATTGATAAGTGTTTTGTGGGAACCGCAAGCCGAATTCAAGGAGTTTCGTTTGATATCGTTGCCGAAGAGGCATTGCGACGCCATCGATTAGGTTATCCAACGAACGAAGATAAACGACTCCCGCAACTACCTAACTTGGGCGAGTACCATTGGCGTGCCGAGGGCGAAAAGCATGCTTGGTCCCCGCAATCCATTTCGAACCTTCAGCTCGCAGCTCGAGGTAATGACGAATCAGCATACTGGCGATTTTCTGACACAATCAATCAAGATAGTCGGAATCGCTGTACATTGAGAGGTCTGCTTGAGTTTGACGAGGAAAAAACCTCTCCAATTTCTATCGACGAGGTGGAACCCGCTAAAGAGATTGTTAGACGCTTCTGCACAGGAGCGATGAGCTTCGGGAGCATCAGTGCCGAGTCGCATGAGGCACTCGCCATCGCCATGAACCGACTCGGAGGAAAGAGTAACACCGGTGAAGGCGGTGAAGACCCCGTCAGATTCCAAACCTTGGAAAACGGTGACTCCAAGCGTTCTGCGATCAAACAGGTGGCGTCCGGACGATTTGGAGTGACGATCGAGTACCTCACCAATGCCGACGAAATCCAGATCAAAGTCTCTCAGGGAGCGAAGCCTGGTGAAGGTGGAGAGCTACCCGGTAAAAAAGTGGACAATAATATTGCGAGGATTCGATATAGCACACCCGGTGTGGGATTGATTAGTCCGCCACCGCATCACGATATTTATTCGATTGAGGATCTGGCTCAACTGATTCATGATCTCAAAAATGCAAATCGCCAGTCTCGGATCAGTGTGAAACTCGTGAGCGAAGTCGGCGTCGGTGTTATTGCATCGGGCGTTGCCAAAGCTCATGCAGATCATATTCTGATTTCTGGGGATACCGGCGGGACAGGTGCTTCACCCCTAACCAGCATCAAGCATGCCGGTTTACCTTGGGAGTTGGGGATTGCGGAGACTCATCAAGTTCTTGTTCTCAATGACTTACGGAGCCGAGTCGTTTTGCAAACCGATGGAGGTCTCAAGACAGGTCGCGATGTGGTTATCGCCGCTTTGTTGGGAGCTGAAGAATTTGGTTTCTCCACTGCACCTTTGATCACCATGGGGTGCATCATGATGCGGAAATGTCATCTCAATACGTGTCCAGTGGGTATTGCAACCCAAGACCCTGATCTCCGAAAGAAGTTTAGCGGTAAGCCGGAACATGTAGTGAACTATCTGTTTATGGTCGCTGAAGAGGCTCGCCAATTAATGGCAAAACTCGGCTTCCGAAGTATTGATGAGATGGTTGGCCGATGTGAAGTATTGAAGACAGATAAAGCCATTTCTCATTGGAAATCGGATGGGCTTGATTTGACCTCTGTTCTCATGCCTGCCAACAAGCCTAACGAAGATGTTGGGGTCATTTGCTCGCAATCTCAGGATCATGGACTCGAGAAGTCACTGGATATGACGACACTTGTCGAACAAGCCAAGCCTGCACTCGAATCGGGTACACCGGTTGTGATCCACTCACCGATCATCAATATCAATCGGACAGTTGGCACCATCCTCAGTAATGAAGTGGCGAAACGTTACGGTCAAGCTGGATTACCTGAGGATACGATTCAGATTCATCTTTCGGGATCCGCTGGCCAGAGTTTGGGAGCATTTCTTTCACATGGGATAACCATTCGTTTGGAGGGGGATGCAAATGACTACGTTGGAAAGGGCCTCAGCGGTGGTCGGATCTCTATCCTCCCACCCGAAGAGAGTTCCTTTCTTGCGGAGGAAAATATTCTGATTGGCAACGTTTGTCTTTATGGTGCTACCAGTGGTGAAGCATACTTCCGCGGACGTGCCGCTGAACGCTTCTGCGTGAGAAACAGCGGTGCCAAGACAGTGGTCGAGGGTGTAGGTGACCATGGATGTGAATACATGACCGGTGGACGCGTGGTGGTGCTTGGACCTACGGGTCGCAACTTCGCTGCTGGAATGTCTGGAGGGATTGCTTACGTTTGGGATAAGCAGGGTGATTTCAATCTGAACTGTAATCTTGCTCTGGTTGAATTGGAGTCAATCGATTCAATGGAAGAAGAGAATGAAGTTCGAGATATGATTCAGAAGCATTTACAGTACACCGGTAGTCAAGTTGCCAAAGAGGCTTTAGCAGATTGGGGATTATTCAAGTCTCAGTGCGTGAAGGTAATGCCAATTGATTACAAGCGGGTTTTGATGGAGATGTCAGTTGCTGCTCAGACGAGTGAGCAGTCCTAAGTCATCATCGTTTAAATCATCAAATATATTCAGACACAAGAACTCAGTCTGAAGATCGAACAACCAAAATCCTTAGAAAAGCAGAATAAGCGTAATGGGAAAGCCAACCGGATTCAAAGAGTTTGAACGTAAGAAAGTTGAGTGGCGTCTGCCTGTCGTTCGCATTAACGACTATGACGAAATCTACACAGAACCCAAGGAATTACATCTGCGTGAGCAGGGTGCTCGATGCATGGATTGTGGTGTTCCCTTCTGTCAATCCGCCACGGGATGCCCGATCGATAATCTCATTCCAGAGTGGAATGACTTGGTCTACAACAACCGGTGGAAAGAAGCAATCGAAAGACTTCACAAAACCAATAACTTTCCAGAGTTTACCGGTCGAACATGTCCGGCACCCTGTGAGGGATCTTGTGTGTTGGGGATCACCAATCCACCTGTGACAATCAAGAATATCGAGAATGCAATTGTTGACCGAGCATGGGCAGAGGGTTGGATAAAGCCTAAGGTCCCATCTCATCGAACCGGTAAAAAAGTGGCCGTTGTGGGGAGTGGCCCTTCAGGGCTCGCTGCAGCTGACCAACTCAATCAAGCTGGCCACCAGGTTACCGTGTTTGAACGAGCTGATCGAATAGGAGGGCTACTTCAGTACGGTATTCCCAATATGAAGCTATCAAAGGAGGCCGTACAGCGTCGTGTTGATAAAATGACGTCCGAAGGAGTCGAGTTCATCACCAACGCGAATGTTGGTGGAAACGTGGATCCGAAACAGCTCCAAGAAGAACATGATGCGATTCTTCTCGCGTGTGGTGCCACCAAGCCCAGAGATCTTCCTATTGAGAATCGGGATGCGAAAGGTATTCACTTCGCGATGGATTTCCTGACAGCCAACACGAAGCAGATGGTTCACGGAGACACAATAAGTGAGCAGTTTATCAGTGCTGAAGGCAAAGACGTCATTGTGATCGGCGGTGGTGACACCGGAACGGACTGTATTGCGACAAGCTTACGCCATGGTTGCCGGAGTCTGGTTAATTTTGAGCTTCTACCGAAGCCTCCAGAGGAGCGTGCTCAAGACAACCCCTGGCCGGAGTGGCCTCGGATTTTCCGTGTGGATTACGGTCACGAAGAGAGCTCGGCAAAATATGGTCGGGACCCGAGAGAGTTTCAGGTCTTGAGCAAAGGGTTCATGGTTGACGAGGCGGGAAACGTAGAGGGTATCCAAACGGTTACGGTGGAGTGGACCAAAAAAGACGGGGGTGGATGGTCGATGAATGAAGTGGCTGGATCTGAAAAAGAATGGCCAGCACAGTTAATTCTGCTATCCATGGGATTCTTAGGACCAGAGCATTATTTGGCAGAATCGCTCGGCATTGAGGTTGATGAGAGAAGTAATTTCAAGGCACAGCATGGTCGGTTTGCTACCAGCATTGACAGGGTTTTTGCGGCCGGTGATTGTCGTAGAGGACAAAGCCTCGTGGTTTGGGCTATCAATGAAGGTCGTGGTGCAGCTCGCGCGATAGACACCTACCTCCAAGGTTCTAGTGAGCTA
>JAYYHM010000087.1:0-5971 GCA_036148415.1 Planctomycetota bacterium | reverse complement strand
GTTGGACGGAGATTTAGTTTGGCATCGTCAGGTGGGTGATTTGTCAAGCAATCGACGCTGGGGAAGCGGCTCTAGCCTAGTCGTTTCTGGTGAAATTCTAATTGTCAATGCATCCGAGGAGGCACGCGCAATTCTGGGATTGAACATTGGCGATGGATCGGAGGTTTGGAGAGCCGAGTACAACCGTTTGGAGCTCTGTTACGCTACTCCCGTTCTGGTGGAGGGCGAGGGAGGAGTGACTGAAGCTGTGATCGCGATGCCTGGAGAAGCCTGGGGTTTGAATCCAGCAAATGGTAAGTTGAGATGGTTTTTTGAAACAGGCACAGCAGGGAATGTGAGTCCCAGTGTTGTGGTTGGTGATGATGCATTTTATACCTTTGGAGGGTACCCTCAGCAACAAACCATTGCGATCCGAAGACGTGGTCGAAAGGATATCACAGCAACGCATTCGTTATGGGAGTCCAATGAAAGCAGCTACGTCGCAACTCCACTATTGCACAAAGATTCACTGTACTGGGTGAGTGATCGTGGTTTTGCATTTGCGATGAACGCTCGCACTGGTGAAATCCAAACCAAGGCAAGGTTGGATAACTTGCGTTCGGGAGGTCGGCCCGTCTACGCCTCGCCGATTCTCGTGGGTGAGGAGATTATTGTGGTGACACGTAAGAGCGGAACCCTTGTTTTTGAAGCCTCCCCGCAGATGAAACTGGCGAGACAAAACCCTCCGCTCGACGACTCACAATTTAATGCGACACCCGCGGTTTCCGATGGAAGTCTTTACCTTCGCAGCGATCAGTCGCTTTATTGCATTCGCTAATGGAGCATGATCGAACGGAGATTTACATCTCGGAACCATGCATTGGATCTCGTTTGAAACTTTCTATTTAACGTGCAAGGGGGCGCTATTGAGCAAATGTGCTCTGAATCACTCCGCGAAGTTGATTCCATTTCTGGATCACCGTCTGCTTCGAGGATGCTTTGAATCGTTCAACCTGAGCATCCTCTTTGCTGTAGCGAAACGTGGCGAGATCGATTGGATCATCAGCAAAAGCAGAACGGACGCGGTCAGTGTGTTTGACGTGATCATCGGCAAAGACGATCGCTTTGAAATTCGCAAAGGGTTGATCTTTCGATGCTCTAGGATGTCGCGCGAGAAGGGTTTTGAGCATGTAGCCCTTGTGCTGACCAGCAGTCATGTAGATTCCATCGGAGTAGGTCACGCTACGCGGTGGTCCAAGTTGCGAGGTGATATCCGCTGTTAAGCCGTACAGTACAGGTGACGCGGAATCGTAGGGTTCAAAAGCACCGCGTTTCTCATCGATCTCAAGCGTCGAGGCTGTGATGCTGTAATGGTTGGCTTGTAACTCCCGGTTGGTCGCATCGCGGTATTCTTTTCCGCGAGAGGTCAGGATCACGACGCATATTTTCCGCTGAACTTGTTCAGCGATCATTTTAGGAAGCTCCGCTTCAGGTGGGTGCATTGAACTGAGTGAGAAGAGTATTCCTTGCGTTCTTAGCAATCCAGCAAAGTCGGACGCAGCGAGGGCTTCTTGATCCTTGTTACCATTAAGAAGTCCCTCTTGCCAAGTGAACCATTGATCGCTCCCCAAGTCTTGATTCATGGCCAGTAGGGTGTTGTCGAGATCGACCACCATTAGAACATTCTCTGGACCATGGTCGGCTGCGAAAAGATTTACCTGCTCGATTACATCAGTGAATCGATCGGTTGTAACGTGCTTCCTTATAGGTCGTTGTGCAGCAAGCTGACTTTGGATAAGTCCGAGATTCAGAACGACAAGAAATATCGAAGCAATGCGATTCATGATTTCACTACAGTTCGGGAGGGATCAAATTTCCGGAATTACCATCTGTGATTTGTTTTCACCGTTAGTAACAATTCTAAGGTACCACAAGAACCTCTAACGGAAACATTTTCAGTGCTAGAGAGATAGTAGGTGGTATGGCACCTCGCGGCCCCAGTGACGGGCGATTCAAGGGTGGGTCTGAGGAGTGATCTGCCCTTGGTTTTCTGGGATAGCCGGGCGGTGAAGATATCTAGACCGGTTTACGCCTTTCGGTTTACTTAGAACAATTAATGTGGACTGTTCAGCTCTCAAGAGCGGTGGGTTGGGTGCGCGAGCGGGGAATCTGTCTCTCATGAAGACCACGATACGGACAGATAAATCCTTCCAAATCATCATCAGGGTAGGTATTCAGCTCGGAAGGCGTTTTGCTGAGAGCCATCTGCGTGCAGAGAGCAAAGAAAGCACAGTAGAAGAAATGGATGCTTATGGATTGATATTCCCGCAGGACTCATTCAAGCACACAGCAGTACTTCACTTTGCTTGTTTTGGATCAATAGTGCTCAGACGCTTCCATATCCTCTGCGCATAAACTTTGTGCTCACCCCATTCTTGGTCCGTGTAACGCATTCCCTTTGGCGATACCTCCCAAACCTGTTTTCCAGACTCTGAAGTCATCACCATTGTCTCCCCTTCGAACCGAACGTCATAGACTCTGTCGCCTTCGAAAGGTCCACCTTGCTGCACGGTGGACTGCGATGCGTCGCCTTTGATAGTGGTGAATTCAGGGTAGCTATATCTGAATTTTCCATCTTCGAAGTAACCGTAACCCCATCCGATAGAAGAGATCATTGCTTTTGGGTCAATACGGTTATGGATAATGGACATTGTCTTGCCATCGACGAATGACCATCGGCCATGGATTGCTGGTGGCTTATGGAGTTGAGTACCGTCATTCCAAGAAACCGTTTCGTACATTCCACTCATGAGAGCGAACGCCTTCTGATCCAATTTGCTGTTGGCTGTTTTTACCTCGGGATCTTCAGCGTTGGATAACCCCCATCCGTTGAAAATGAACACTGCCATGATTAGGTTTCGCATCAGAAGTCTCTCCCATGTGATGGTGGCCTCACGGATAACAATGAATCTTTACTGATTCGAAGACTACCAGCGCGCCACGGCCACTTCTCTTATGATTTTGCGCGCTAGTTCAGCATACTTCGACTGGGTTTCCGTTGCCTTCTCTTCCCCACCAATCTCTTGGATCCATGCGAGGTCGTTTTTGTCAGCCTCAATATATTCAAGATCTGATGGGTCAATCTCAAGGAAAGCCACATGGTCATAAATACCCGCGACACAGAAGAAGGGCGCGATCAATCTGCCGGTTGATTGCAGCGCTGGTAGGAATTCGTCTAAAAGTAATTCTGTTGCAGCCGGCGCCTTGCCAGGTTTGCAGTTAGAAAGAATCAAACGGAAATATTTTTTTTCAGACAAGAAGGAGTATTTCGATTCTAGTACCTCCGCGTTTTTCGCCGGGATTTTGAAGATCCCCGTAACAGACTCATCAACTAGAGTGTCGAAGGAGGCTTGGGCTAGCTGAGATTTTTCGGGTCCACCTTCTTGGATTTGAAACTCAGTGTTCCATTTTTTCATCTGTGATGTGTTTGCAATCTCTGCGTCCGCTAAACCACCTTCAAGACGGAAGAAGACCATGTGATCCCATGGTCCGGTTAAGGGGTCAAAAGCCAATGGCTTTCTACCGATTTTTTTGTCAACGCTCCAAAATCGGTTGTAAATGAATTCCCTCGCATCCTTAGCCTTGCCGGGCTTGAACTTACTGAACACCGAATAGTAGTAGACAAAATCTACGTCAGATTCATCTGCGGTCAATTTGTCCTCCGCAAGAGAAATCGAGTTCGTCGTAGCGACAAGTGATTGGAACAAAAAGACACTCAAGATAAGTTTAGCTAGTCGCTGCATCGGTTATGTACTCCGGGTATTTTGTGGATCTGATTGGGATAAGCGAAAATAAGGACTGTGGGCGATTTAGTTTCTAATTGCATATAAGCGCTTCGCGGTCCTGACATAAATGGTCCCGTCGAGTACCGCTGGCGTTGCGGCGATCCCATGCTCAAAGTGATTTCTCGTCACAATTTCTGGCTTATCATTCTTGATTGAAACAAAAATCACTTCACCTCGTTCCGCGGCAATCATAATGTAATCCCCAATGGCGATGGGGGTTGCGTAATACTCTCCTCCTGTACCGAGTCGCATCGGTCTGTCGAGAGATCCGGTCTCCAAATCCCAGCTCGTAAATAAACCTCCTTTTTTCAGGCAATAGACACGGTTTCGGTAAATGAGTGGGGAAGAGACGTAAGGCAGATTTTTGGTCGATTCCCAGAGGACGTGTGTCTCGGTGATATCACCTCGGCCACCCGCTTGGACGGCCACCATTAGATTTCGACCGGGTGCTGGTTGACTATCGAAAAAGCCTTGGAGTTCAGAGTAGTCCCAATCTCCCGATTTATCATGATCCAAGAAGGGAAATGCATCTCGAGATCGACTAATGGGCAATTCTTGCGCGACAAGTCGTCCATCTCCATCTTTGTCGAACCTCTTGATGAACGCTCCAGCGTCACTCGCTTCTGCGTCTGTGAGCTCGATGTCTTGAGCGAATCCCGCGCGAGTTCTTTCCACACCACCTACGTTCGCGGTTGTCCAAGCTCCGAAGATCAGAGTGTCCCCCTGTGCGACAGGTGATGGGCAGATAAAAACGGGCAACCCCTTCACTGTCCAGAGCCTCTCGCCGCTTCCTGGGTCATAGGCATCCAACGCCCCGGATCCGGCGATGATAATTTCAGACGAATCAGCGTGCCGCCATAGATAAGGTGTCGAGTAACTCGCTGCAAAACTATTTCTCAGTGCGCGCCAATTGATTTCGCCCGATGATGCATCAAGACAGAATAACGCAGAGTATTTTGCTGTGTCACGGAGAAAGAAAACATTTTCCTCCACAAGGATCGGGGAGCTGCCGCTACCGAATGCTTCCGAACGATTTTCAATTCGATGTTCCCACAAACGTTTTCCTTGAAGATCATGAGCAACAAGTCCAAACGTTCCGAAGCTGGAAATGAGTTGCTGGCCGTTACAGCAACTTGTGGCAGCCGCTGGACTACAGTCACTGTGTTGATAATCTTCTTCGAATTTGCTTTCCATCTCATCTCGCCAGATCTCCAGACCCGTGGTGCGATCATAGCAAAGAACGATCAGGCGATTTCCTGTGGTTGCTGTCAGGAACAGTTTGTCATCCCAGATAATCGGTGATGAACTTCCCGTGGGAACTTCTGCCTCCCATTGCGTATTTGCCTTTGTAAACCGGATGGGTATCGCTTGGTCAGTGGCGACGGCATGGCCACCCGGACCTCGAAACTGTGGCCATTGATCTGTTTCTGTAATTTCTGTTGCCGCGGTCATCCCACCGTAGATTGCTGCGTGGATGACGGCAAGAAATACGAATGGTTGTCTCATCACTCAGGCTCCAATCAGGACTAGATTTAGGTTTACACCACGTATGATTCCGCCGTTGCTCACGCCAGCAAGAGGTTAGCAGAAAATCGTCGTACGATGGCGTAAGCTCTTCTTACTGTGGCTACTCTGCTTTCTCTCATTAGGGCGATCGGAATGCCTTGGTATCAAGATGCATCATTAGGGAAAATACTAGCGGAAGCTCGTGTCGCATTGTTTGCGGTTACAGCGGGTCATCGCTCCTTAGGTTATGCAATGGCCCCGCCCCTAGTACTGTTCGATATGCACTAATGGAGTGGTTTGGCACGCTGGCATTTGATCGCTGGGTTTCCTGTTTACCCCCATCAATACTGCAATTCACAAGAATTGGTCACGCCTTGTACGGTGTGTTATGCATTAGACTATCTAGGTCAACCTACGATTCTATGGAATCTGTGTGCAAACGTTTTCCTTTGAGCCCTACTGTGAGTGCAACATGATTAACCAAATATTGCGTTTCGGCGTTCTGTCATTCTTTTCGTGTTTAAGTTTGAGCTTCGTCGATGGCCAAGAGAGCAAACCAGCTTCATGGGAAGAATTTATGGACTTCCATGTGACAAGCGGAGCTTTTGGAACCTTCCAGGCAGAAGGGGTGACTAAGGGTA
>JAYYHM010000086.1:0-3359 GCA_036148415.1 Planctomycetota bacterium | reverse complement strand
TAGGTCCGGAGAACACCACCGATCTTGTTATCCCCACAAGGCCTTCCCGGGATCTTCGTTTATTTATGGGAAACAGTCCGTACATCGATGCATCGCATGGTCGCATTCGAGCTGCATCGAGAGAGCTCGAAGCGACGGAGAGTGAGAACGCTTGGCAGAAGGTGGAGCAAATCTACGACTACGTTCGTGAGAAAGTGGAATACGTAGAGGGCTCTCTGAAAAATGCCTCAGAAGCGCTCACTGAGGGTCGAGGAGACTGCGAGGAGATGACCAGCTTGTTCGTCGCTTTGTGCAGGAACGCAAGAGTCCCCGCACGGATGGTTTGGATTCCGGATCATTGTTACCCGGAGTTCTACCTTGAAGATGCCGATGGACAGGGTTTTTGGTTTCCCTGCCAGGCTGCTGGTACAAGGCAATTTGGACGAATGGATGAGTATCGACCCGTTTTGCAAAAAGGAGATCGTTTCAAGGTCCCAGAAAAAAAGGTGCCGGTTCGCTACGTAAGCGAGTTTTTTAAATGTGATCGACGTGGGAAGAGTAATCCGGATCCCATTTTCATCCGCGAGCAGTTAGATGGAATCTAAGCGTTATTCGATTCCTAATCCAATCGTCTTTACTCTTGATCGTTTTCCTTCTTGAGCGTCGGATCTTCAAGCGTTGCCAAGGTGACTTCCAGCATCACTTCTTCGCCATCCCTGAAAACCTTTACGGACTGAGTGGAGCCAACAGGCAATCTCTCGATGACCTCCTGAAGTGCCCCGGGATCTCTTACTCGCTCTCCCGCAAACTCCATGATGACATCCAATGGCTTGATTCCACCGCGTTCAGCTGCGGAATCCTCAATGATCTGATAGGCGAGTACTCCCAGCCCGGTCGGCAGATTGAAGCGGGATGCAATCTTTGGGTTGAGTTCGGCCATGCGAACCCCGATAGCTGCTCGCCTCACCGATCCGTGTGTTGCCAATTCATTCGCGATCCAGCTGGCCTGTTTGATTGGTATTGCAAACCCTATTCCTTGGTACCCACCGTTTCGAGTTGCGATCGCGGTGCTGATGGCCACCACTTTGCCGTCTAAATCAATCAAAGGCCCGCCGGAGTTACCAGGGTTGATGGCGGCGTCGGTCTGAATGAGGCGTCCTCGGTTGATCGTCTGTAAAGTTCGATTCTTAGCGCTGATGATACCCGCACTGACCGTTGCTTCGAGTCGGAATGGGCTACCAATAGCGAGAACCCAATCACCAATTTCAAGTAGATCCGAATCGGCCATTTCTGCGTTAGCAAATGGCTCATCCCTCACGAGTCGAAACGTGGCGACATCGCTATCTGGGTCGCCGCGTACTTCCGTCGCCTCAACCTCTGTCTCATCAGCGAGCTTGACGACAACTCTTTTGGCGCCAGCCACAACATGATTATTCGTAATCACTCGACCATCGGGTGACACGATCACACCACTTCCTACGCCCGTCAAATCTTGCTCATTATTGGATCCCGCCCCTTCTCCGTCCGCTGGCCCCTGAGGCTGTCCTCCCGAGGGGGCTTGCTGGCCATAGGATAAGATTGTTACTACGGCCGGCGTTGCGCGTTTCGCTGCGTTTCGAAAGGCACGAGATAAAGCACGTGGGCCGATTAGAAATTCTTGGTCTACAGTCGGGTTCGTTCCATCAATAGCTGTTGCTGTTTCAACTTGCTTTCTCTCATCTTCAACAGCGCTGATTTTTTCCGGGGTCCCTTGTCCCAGGACCGCCGTGGAGCTCAGGGCGAGGTAGGCAAACCCCGCCGAGGCTATACTGCAGAGCTGCAATCCAAAGGACCTACTTTTGGAAAAACCAATTGGATTGATGGGTGTCAGGTAATTGAAAATTCGTTTCATGTGATTGACTTGATTGACGCGGCTTCGCTGATGCAGAGCAATGTTGTTGGGGCGAATGATTGGAATCATGGGTCGCTTCAAAGCAGTGGGTGCGTTGAATGGCTTATCTTATTGCCTTCTTCCCCGTTCGGTGCAGTGTAGATTAATGGGGAGCTTTAATTCTACAGAGGCATCCCTGATTGGGGCAATCAATCGCGGGAGCATCCATTACAAGAGTCCTTTTTTAAAGCGCTGAAATCAATCATCAAGGAAATAAAAAGTCAGCTTCGCCTTTCGGCGAGAATGGTGTACCCCCCTGGAATTGCCAAGGGGTGTGCAAGCTTGCTGCCGTCAATCGCTAGTCTCCAGATTTGCTTGACGTGCCAGCCCGAAATTCGGAGATCACCGATCAGTTCTCTCTTTGAAAAGCGATGCATAAACATTCGTTCAAGACCGCGATAAGCGTAGGTGGTATCTCCAAATTCTTTGTCTTCATCCCGGAGTGAGGCCCAAAAAGAGCGGATCAGGGATAATACTCCTCGATGCTCCCTGAGGGCGGCCCATCGGTTGTGGACGTGGATGACCAAACTGCCATGAACCCGAATAATTCGTCTCGCGTGTGCAAGAAAGGATCGGCGATTCTGTGAGCCTTGGATCATTCCGAGGGTACTGAACAGACAAACGCCATGGTCAGCTGAGTCAGACTCAAAGCACCCAAGCTGTACAAGGTTGGCTCGTATCGTATCGATGTTTCCGGTAGCGATCCCTTGAGCCACTTCGGATTGATTCGGTGGAGAAGCCAAAACTTTCTGTCGGACTTTCTCGAGCATACGCTGACTCAGGTCGATTCCGACCACGTTGTACCCCCTTGCAGCGAGGGGTATTGTGGTTCTCCCGGTACCGCATCCGAAGTCAAAAATGACGGGTTTTCTGTCGATGCTGGCAGTTTCATGAATTCGCTGAGGATCTTTTCCTGGTCCGGGGAGGACGTCCCGAAAAATCCCTTCATCTACCCTGCACAGCGGAGTATCCGCCACAAATGTGTCGTAGTGGTCGGCAATCGACCAATCTCTCACGTAGTCCCACGTTCCCGGAGCGACCCCAGCAGGTCTCCTCCAATGGGCTGAGTCGCCGGAAAATCGGTACTTTTTGCCTGATCGTACCGCCGATTTATCGGATGACCAATTCGGGGGCTGGTTCACTTTCGGGTCGCATTCCTATAATCCTGCTCGCTCAGGTCGAAACCAGAGCGATGTTGTAATCAAACAGCCGTTCACTTTGCGGCTGCTGGCGGGTCCTACTGCAGGCCGCATCCTAATCGCTTCGACGAAGCTCGAACTGCCAGTATATAAAATACGAACCCATACGTTTTAGATAGCACCAATTACGGGAGCACATACATGATCAAGGTCGGCATCAATGGCTTTGGGCGAATCGGCCGAATGGTTTTCCGAGCATCAGTCGGTAGGGACGATATCGAAATCGTAGCAATTAATGACTTGCTCGAAGT
>JAYYHM010000085.1:0-4621 GCA_036148415.1 Planctomycetota bacterium | reverse complement strand
GAAGATGAAAGAAAGATCTTTGAGAAAGAACTCAAGGACGCGGAGAGCGTGGGCAATGAGGAAATCGCAAGCACTTTCGAATCGCTAGTCAGAGACCTTGAAGAGGCTGCAGGCACGAAGCTCAAGGATGCAACCGGAACGCCACTCGCTGATGGTCAGGATCCAAAATTTGTTGCAGAGCGGGCAACTTCATTCCGCATTGATCATGTTCTCGATCAGGTGGGTGATGCGGCGAAGCAGAAGCAGGTTGAGCAAGTTTATGCTCAGCAGTGGGTCAACGTTGAAGTGGCGATTGATGCTCGAGATCGTAAGCTCAACAGCATGAAGCGTGGTGATGAACTACGTAGTGGAGTGCTGCAAATGGTGAAGGTCTATATCGCAACCAAGCGAGTGATCAGTGTTGGTGACAAGATGGCTGGACGTCACGGTAATAAGGGTGTGATCGCGAAGATTCTTCCAATTGAGGATATGCCTTTCTTGCCAGATGGAACACCCATCCAGATCATGCTCAACCCACTCGGTGTTCCAAGCCGTATGAATGTGGGTCAGATTCTCGAGACTCACTTAGGTTGGGCAGGTGCCAAGCTAGGTTTCCAAGCCATTACTCCTGTTTTTGACGGTGCATCGGAATCCGAGATCAATGACTGTCTTGCCGAGGCTGGGTTACCCGCCCACGGAAAAATCCGCTTGCGTGATGGTCGTACCGGTGAGCCGATGGATCAGGAAACCACGGTTGGGTACATCTACATGTTGAAACTCCATCACCTCGTTGATGACAAGGTTCATGCAAGAAGTACCGGTCCTTACTCGTTGATTACTCAACAGCCTCTCGGTGGTAAAGCACGCTTTGGTGGCCAACGCTTCGGTGAGATGGAGGTGTGGGCACTCGAGGCTTACGGTGCGGCTTACATCCTTCAAGAGCTATTGACGGTCAAGAGTGACGATGTTGAAGGACGAACCAAGATCTACGAATCCATGGTCAAAGGAGAAAACACGCTCGAGGCAGGAACACCTGCGAGTTTCGATGTGTTGACCAACGAGATTCGGGGCCTCGCACTCAATATGCAGTTAGAAAAACGACCGATCTAGTCGCTCAGGGGCATCCCAAAAGAATTCAGTACGGGGTCGCATACGATCCCTTCACCGAGTGTGAAAGAAAAAGAACAAGACGTGACAGGGGCGGAAAGCCAGCAAAATATTTAATTCGCGAAGCTTCCAACCCGTCATTTTTAATCCGCCATCAAGTCTCAAATAGGTTTACTGCCCACAACGGGCACCCAGGAGCACAAAAACATGTCGATTGGCGAATCCAATAGCTACGATCGCATCAATGATTACGCATCTGTTCGCATCTCTCTCGCTCGTCCTCAGGACATCAAGAGTTGGTCATTCGGTGAGGTGAAGAAACCGGAAACGATCAACTACCGAACCTACCGTCCTGAAAAGGATGGTTTGTTCTGTGAGCGAATCTTTGGTCCAGAGAAGGACTGGGAGTGTGCCTGCGGAAAGTACCGGGGTATGAAGTACAAGGGCATGATTTGTGATCGCTGTGGAGTGAAGGTCACCCATAGTCGTGTCCGCCGAAAGCGTATGGGTCATATCGAGTTGGCCGCCCCAGTGGTTCATATTTGGTTTTTCAAGGCAATGCCATCTCGCCTTGGGAATCTGCTCGATATGAAAACCAGTTCATTAGAGAAGGTGATTTACTTTCAAGACTACGTTGTGATTGACCCAGGCACCACTGAGCTTGAGCCACAACAGCTTCTTACTGAAGAAGAGTATCGAGCCGCCCGAGCGCAGTTCGGCGATGGATCTTTCGAAGCGGATATGGGTGCCGAAGCCGTCAGGAAGTTGCTCAATAAACTGGATCTGGTGCAACTTTCAGAGAAATTGCGAACCGAGCTGGATGAAACTGGCTCCAAGCAGAAAAAGAAAGATCTTATCAATCGGTTGAAAATTGTTGAATCGATTCGAGATAGTGATAACCGTCCTGAATGGATGGTCTTGGATGTGATCCCGGTGATTCCGCCAGATCTTCGTCCCTTGGTGCTGCTTGATAGCGGCAACTTCGCAACCAGCGATTTGAACGATCTTTATCGCAGGATTATCAATCGAAACAATCGATTGCGGAAGTTGGTGGACTTGAACGCACCCGAAGTTATTATCCGAAATGAGAAGAGGATGCTTCAGCAGTCGGTCGATGCCTTGTTCGATAATAATCGATGCAAGCGTCCCGTGCTCGGCTCATCCAACCGTCCTTTGAAGTCGTTGACCGACATGATCAAAGGTAAGCAGGGTCGATTCCGTGAGAATCTTCTTGGTAAACGAGTGGATTACTCGGCACGAAGCGTCATTGTGGTGGGCCCACGATTGAAAATCCATCAATGTGGTCTTCCCAAAAAGATCGCTTTGGAGCTGTATCAGCCCTTCATTATTCGACGCCTCAAGGAACTCGGGCACGCTGACACCATTAAGTCAGCTAAGAAAATGCTTGAGCGAAATGTTGAAGAGGTTTGGGATATTCTCGAGCAAGTCATCGCTAACCATCCCGTACTTTTGAATCGAGCACCAACGCTTCACCGAATGGGAATTCAAGCATTTGAGCCAACCTTGGTTGAGGGCAACGCGATTCATCTCCATCCGCTCGTTTGTAAAGGCTTCAACGCTGACTTCGACGGCGACCAGATGGCCGTTCACCTCCCGCTCTCCATTGAAGCTCAGGTCGAAGCTCATACGTTGATGCTCAGTACCAATAACGTTTTTGCACCTTCCAATGGTAAGCCGATCATGAGTCCTTCTCAGGACATCGTGATGGGTTGCTACTACACCACCGTCGAAATGCCTGAGCAGCGTGGCGAAGGGATGGTGTTTGCAGGATATGACGAGGTCGACTTGGCATTTTCCCAAGGGGTTGTTGCTCTGCATGCCAAGATCAAGATGCGGTTACCTAAGTACCAGAAGCTCAAGACTGAAGATGGTAGCGGTAAATATGGCGATGTGATTGAAACGACCCCTGGCCGTGTTCGCTTCAACGAGATGCTTCCAGCCGGGATGGATTTTTACAACCAGGCAATGCGAAGCGGTGACTTGGCCGGTGTGATTAGCGATTGCTACCAGAAGATTGGACGTCGAGCCACGATTCACTTACTCGATGACATGATGCAACTCGGTTTCCGTGAGTCGACTCGATCTGGTTTGTCTTTTGCAACCGATGACCTGGTGACTCCCGATACGAAGACCGACTTCATTAAGGCTGCTGAGAAAGAGGTCATGAAGCTGAAGAAGTCTTATGATCGTGGTCTGATGACCGGTCAGGAGCGATACAACCATGTCTTGGATGAATGGACCAACGCACGTGAGTTGATCACCAAGGACATGATGGACGCCATGAAAAATGATGTTCGTGAGGGTGGCTGGTACGTCAATCCTGTGTTCCTGATGTCGCACTCGGGTGCTCGTGGTGGTATCGAACAGATTAGACAGCTCGCTGGTATGCGTGGTCTGATGGCTAAGCCGACTGGAGAGATTATCGAAACTCCGATTAAGGCTAACTTCCGCGAAGGTCTTTCGGTGCTTGAGTACTTTTCATCCACTCACGGGGCACGAAAAGGTCTTGCCGACACGGCTCTCAAGACTGCTGACAGCGGTTACCTCACTCGAAAACTAGCCGATGTGGCTCAAAACGTCGTGGTCACCATGGACGATTGCGGCACGACCCAAGGGATTACCAAAGGGGTTGTCTATCGCGGCGAGAAAGTCGAAGTGAGTCTTGTTGATTCGATTAATGGACGTGTCAGTCGCCAGTCCATTGTGAATCCAGTGACTGATGAAGTGATTGTTCACGAGAGTGAGATGATCACTCCAGAAATCGCAAGAAAGATTGAGGCGATGGGCTTGGAAAAGATTCAGGTTCGTACTCCCATGACTTGTGACGCTCCTCTGGGTGTTTGTCGCCGATGCTACGGCATGGACATGTCAACCGGTGCGTTGGTTGAAGAAGGTATGGCAGTCGGAATTATCGCTGCTCAGAGTATTGGGGAGCCTGGTACTCAGCTCACCATGCGTACCTTCCACATCGGTGGTAGTGTGAGTAAGCAATCGGTTGAGTCGGACATCAAATCGAAAAAGTCTGGTGAAGTCAGACTGACAAGAATGCGTGCGGTGGAAAACACTTCGGGTGAGCAAATTGTGCTGACCAGAAATGGAGAAATCGCGATCGTTGATGATCGCGGTAGAGAAGTTGAGTCTTACGCCGTTCCGACTGGAGCGACCCTGAAAGTTCGCGAAGGCGATACCGTGACCGATGGAGCTATTCTTTGTGAATGGAACCCATACTCCATTCCGATCCTTTCGGAAGTCACAGGTAAGATTCGTTTTGAAGATATCGTTGAAGGAGAAACGATGCGAACCGAACGCGAGGCAAGCGGCAACATTCGGATGATGATCGTTGATCACAAGGGTGATTTACATCCTCAGATTGTTGTCGAGGATGCAGAGGGTAAAGCACTGGATGTGCAATACCTACCTGAACGAGCAATGATCATGGTGAAAGAGGGTGCGGAAATTGGACCGGGCACCATTCTTGCTGAAATGCCGCGTGAGACCGGTGGTGTCTCGGATA
>JAYYHM010000084.1:0-3179 GCA_036148415.1 Planctomycetota bacterium | reverse complement strand
GGTTCTCAAAAGTGTTCTACTGGAATTTGAAGATCTTCTTTTGAATGATGGATGTACAGGAATCGCTGTCATCAATCCAAATAAACGCCAAGAAGTTCAACTAGATGAACACAAACTACTCGTGATGTATGGTCGACCGTTAGACGAATTTGTAGCAACTTTAATTGAGGAAGACGTATATCCTGACAGAGAGATTCAATTCATCACTGAAGCTGAACATGTCCACAGCAGTAGCACGCGAATGCATGACCGCTTCGAGGTATTGAAGAATCGGATTGGCATCGATTGAATGAGCTCAGGTGAGGATCTTTTCCCACCCAGTACACCTCCTGAGGCAAAGTATTTAGAAAATTTTCCTCTTTAAGTGATAAGACACCATAGCCAATCTTTTCCACTGGCGACTAGGTGCCAGACGCCGCAGCATAGGCCGTCCTTGAAAACCTCTTCTCGACAAACTCAATGGGTTGTGACACGATGGTTTGAATAAGTTAACTTTTTGCCGCAAACCTTCACAAAGCATTTTATGATCCTTGTCATTAGTGCCAGCTTGCACCCTGAGAGCAGAAGTCGAATTCTGGCCAATACTGCCAAATCGAAACTGAACAAAAAGAACGTGACAGTTGAGGTCTTCGATCTCTCTGAGAAACCCTTGCCTTTGTGCGATGGATTAACTGCCTACGGTGATTCCAATGTTCAGGAACTCTCCAGATTAGTGCAAGAAGCGGATGCAATCTTATTGGCTTCACCCGTGTATAACTACGACGTCAACGCAGCTGCCAAAAATGCGATAGAACTCACCGGCAAGGCTTGGACCAATAAACTCGTTGGAATCTTGCTCGCTGCTGGCGGCCCAGGTAGCTACATGTCCGCGATGGGTGTTGCAAATAGCCTCATGCTTGATTTTCGGTGCTTAGTCCTTCCCAGATTCATCTACGCTTTGGGTGATGCGTTTCAGGGAGACGAATTATCTGATCAACAAATTGACCAAAGAATCACCGAATTAACCGATGAGCTTCTCAGACTTAGTACCGCAATAAAAACGTAATGTCCTAATCAGCCCTAAGGCTTATGAAAGATAAAGCTTTTCCGATCTCAAGTAAGCCTCAACAGCGTTGGGTACGCGGTGCCGAATACTATGGCCCTGCATGATGCGGTGTCTTATTTCAGAACTCGAAATCTCAATCGATGGAACAATAATCTGGTTTGCCCTCGTACGCTCGATGGTCTTCGCATCGACCATCCCTTCCAGCACCGAATAATCCGGCTCTGGATCACCACCTCGATGCACAACCGCTAAGTTCACGAGATCCATCATTTTCTCTGGCATGAACCACTGAGGCATTGAAGCAAGAGAATCGCTCCCCAAGATGAAAAAGTACTGGTCAGAATCCGACTCTGCACAGATTTCCTCTAAGGTCTGAACGGTATAACTCACATCACCGCGTCTCAGTTCACGATCATCCACACAATGCCCCTCTGCACCACTCAGGGCCAGATGCAGCATTGTGAGTCGCTGTTCGCAGGAAGCTTTTGGGGCTGATTCTTTTAGAGGTGACTTTGCGGCTGGTATCCAGCGAACCTCATCGAGTTGCAAGTAATCGCGCGCTGACTCAGCTATCCAGAGGTGCCCTAGATGAACCGGATCAAATGACCCTCCATATAAACCAATTCTCATAGGAAATTCCATATATTTGTAGTTTGGATATTTCTCCAATGATCGTACAAATTGTGGTTAGATTAATTCAGAGAAACCCTTAGATTAATCGTGCTGTGCCAAAATGTGTCAGAGGCTTACGAAAAATCGATTCCTGAATCTCCCGTTCTCCACTGCATTGTTTGGAAAACAGCCTATCGAACCTCATAGGCCAATGAATGCCAAAAAGTAAATTCCTCCATGCCGAAACGAAATCTGAATTTGAACAGCGATCATCGGCAACATCTTGAAGCTAAGGATAATATTTCTTCAACTTCAGGGCAAAGTGAGCGGAGTCACTCGGATGCCCAGGCGCAGCAAGCAGACTTATTTGACTTGTCACCACCCCCTTGGGAAATGCCTTCGGAGGATCCAATCCGTGTTGCGTCGGTAGTCTTTAGTGAGGCTCCCTTTGGTCCATACGATTACGCAGTGAAAGCAACGGATCGCCAAATTATCAAACCTGGAATGAGGGTGAAGGTACCTCTTGGCAACCGAAGGCACCCAACGGTGGCTTGGTGCACGAACGTCGAGACACAAGAAAAAACTGAGCCAAAGCTGCGTGAAATCAGTGAAGTGATTGACGAAAAACCACTCTGTGACGACGCACTGGTCCGACTTGTACTTTGGATGAGTCATTACTACCAAGCACCCGCGGGACAGGTTTTTGACACGCTGATTCCCTCCAGCGTACGGTCACTGGCCGGGACGAGAGAGCGAACCTATTACAGCCCCACAATGGCCGCTAACCACGCCGACATTATTGATCAACTCCCCGTCAAGCAAAAGGCAGTGATAGTAAGCTTGATTCGCTCTGGTAAACCCATGACTGCGGCTCAGTTAATGCTGGAGGCAAACTGTTCGCAGGACCCAATCAAGCGATTGCTACAGAAGAAACTGGTAAAGACAGAAAATCGCCGTGAATTGACACATTCAATGAATACTCGCTGGCAGTTGGATGACGGGGAAGCTGAGCGTAAGCTTCAGTTGACCAATGATCAAGCAGGCGCATTAAAACGAATTGTGAAAGCAGTCGACACAAATCAGCAGAAAACGTTTGTGCTACATGGTGTAACCGGAAGCGGTAAGACTGAGATCTATATTCGAGCAATCGAGCACGTTGTGCGATTCGGACGTGGGGCAATTGTCCTCGTACCCGAAATTAGCTTAACTCCTCAGACACGTGGCCGATTCGAAAGACGATTCCAGTCCGTAGCTGTACTGCACAGTCAAATGACTCCCGCAGAAAGGCATCAGCAATGGCAACGAATCCGGAATGGTGAAGTCCAAGTGGTAGTTGGCCCCAGAAGTGCTGTCTTTGCACCCTTTCCTCGACTGGGAATCATTATTCTGGATGAGGAACATGATTCTTCCTTCAAGCAGGATACGCAACCTCGCTATCATGCGAGGAAAGTAGCTCACGCTCGATCAAAATCTCTCGGTATCCCATTAATCCTAGGGTCCGCGACACCATCACTGGAATCTT
>JAYYHM010000083.1:0-3555 GCA_036148415.1 Planctomycetota bacterium | reverse complement strand
TCTCATCGGATAGCGGTAGCGGAAATGAGCCGCGACGCGCCGCGGTGATCACTTTTTTTATCGCACAAGTCTGTATTCTGGCTGGCGATCTCAATGCGATCGCTCCGGTCATCACGATGTTTTTCATGATTACCTACGGGTTGTTAAATCTCGCCACCTTCTACGAATCGATCACGCGGAATCCTAGCTATCGTCCCACCTTCCATTACTGTCACTGGAGCACATCGCTATTAGGATTTTTGGGTTGTCTGGCTGTGATGTTTCTGATGAATTGGGTTTGGGCGTTGATCTCGATTGCCTTTGTTGGCGTTCTTCATGGTTTTATTCGTAATCGTGAGGTTGAGTCACGATGGGGAGATCTGCGTAGTGGAGTCGTTTTTGAGCGTGCGCGAAAAGCCTTACTCCGACTAGAGTCGGAGGCTCATCACCCCAAGAATTGGCGTCCCGTCCTGATGACATTTTCCGGTACAGGTTGGACGCGTCCCCATCTTCCCTTTTATGGCCATTGGCTCACCAGCGGGCAGGGAATTCTCTCACTCGCTCAAGTCGTCACGGGGAACGAAGGAGGGGAGAGCCAGAAAAGACTTCGTTATGAAAGGCAACTTAGAAATTTTATTTCCAAGGAGGGTCTGGAAGCGTTCCCTGCGGTCGTATGTCACAAAGATTTTTCCAGCGGAATGGAAGCTTTGCTGCAATGCCATGGTATCGGTGGCCTACGGACCAATACCGTGTTGCTGGGTTGGCCAAAACACATTTCCAAGTCGGAAACCTTCGGTAATAACATTCGTTTGATTACCCGAATGAATCTTAGTGTGATTGCAGCACGGTTCCTGTCGCAGGGAGAGACTGAGGAGTCGACAAGTCTGTGGTCGGTTCCTCAGGGGACGATCGATGTTTGGTGGAGAGGCATGAAGAATGGCGAATTGATGTTACTTTTGGCACATCTACTTCACCGAAATCCCGGTTGGCGATCGAATCCAATTCGGGTTTTGCGGTTTGTAGACAACCCACACGCAATCGACGATGTCAAGCAACACCTCGTTGAACTTGGTGCGGCCTCTCGGATTGAATTTACACCGGAGGTGGTTTACCAGTCGGGATCACCTTTGGAAGCAATCCAATCCACCTCTCGAGATGCTGCAATCGTGTTGTTGGGCATTCAAGCTCCCGAAGAGGGCGAGGAACGCGATCTTTACCTCCGGATGGAGCAGCTGGCTGGGGATCTTCCGAGGGTCTTGCTGATCGGTAGCGTGGGCGGTATGGAGCTGGAATCTTAGGAAGTGGCTGCTTTGATGCATGGCGTTGGAAGTGAACAAACGGGTGCCAGTTGTCCTAGTTTTCGGAAATTGTCTCCGAGCGAACTCACGTTATAAATGAGTCTGGCGGTAAAGAAATATGCCTGCAAATGCAATTTAATTGCATGTAGGCGTCTTCGCAATCTCATCTATCGGGTTTATTTTTATCCATGACCGCCTATCATCATATTTTTCTTGGAGGATCAAGAACTAACGATGGCACCACAGATTCTTATTGCCTGCTACTGCGTGATCATTGTTTTGATGTCCAGTCTCGGCGGGCATCTGCCTTCCCTTGTCCGCATGTCGCACTTGCGTACACAGCTTTTGATTAGCTTCGTGGGTGGCCTGATGCTCGGAATTGCATTTTTGCATCTATTCCCACACGCCGTCTCCACCTTGGGATCCGCATCGAAGGCGAGCACGGCTTGTCTTGTGGGTGTTGTCTCTATGTTCGTGCTGCTTCGAGCCTTCCACGCGCCGCACACCCATGGATTCGCCGCTGCCATCCCTGTGAAACTTGCTGGGGAGAATGAGGTTGTCCAACCCTGCTGTGGCGAGGTTCACAATGCTACCCTTGACGCCCACTCCACCGAGGAAGCTGATTCCGCTGGATACGATCATTCCCATGCGGAGAGAGCAGCGGCAGATACCGAAAGTCCGGCTGAGCTACGGCGATCCCACGCACACAGTGAGAACTGCGGTCACTCCCCGCATGAACACTTGGACGTAACTCAGCGTTGGATGGGTTGGCTGGGTATTCTTTTTGGTTTGTGGCTGCATACATTTATTGATGGCGTTGCACTTGCTGCGGGGACAGTTGCGGATTCGCAGCACCCGGGCATGATCCTGGCTGGATTGGGAACCTTCTTGGCAGTAGCACTTCACAAGCCATTGGATGCTTTCACCATTACCTCAACCATGAGAGCTGGTGGTTGGTCGAGCTATCATCAAACCGTGGTAAATATCTTGTTTTCTTTGGCTTGTCCTGCTGGAGCGTTTTTGTTCTTTCTGGGTGTGAACAACGGTTCACCCAATCCGGAACTGCTAGGCTGGGGCTTGGCGATTTCTGCAGGTTTCTTCATCTGTATCGCACTAGCTGACCTCTTACCGGAAGTTTCTTTTCATCACCATGATCGCGGAAAACTGAGCGTTGCTTTCTTCCTAGGACTCCTCCTTGCAGTAGCGGTGGAGAATCTACCTGGCCATTCTCACGATCATGATGCCAAGGGGGATTCAAATGCAGGTTACCTGCATCACGCAGAACACGGCCACTCTGCGCAGGATCACTCGCATTAGCGGTGAGTGATGATTTATGAATAGAAGGCTTCCTCGCAAAAACTTACAGGGGTTAGTTTGAGTCCGAGTCGTTCCGCATGTCTGTAACGCTGGTGTTGAGTCGCCTTCTCCACCATGTTTCGCGTCGGATTCGGGCCGTTTAGGCGGAGTTTTAGGTGAAGCTTTTCAGCCTCGCCTCCGCTTAATGGTGTTTTTTTTCACTTATATGTTTCTAGTGTTCGCGGAGGATGTTCACAAAGTTACTTGGCCGATAGTCTTAATCGTTGTCTTCGACATCTTTCTTGTAAGCATGGGGAACTCTAGCCGATGCCCGACTTTTACCAGCACGTTTTGTTAACGACGATTCATGATCTGCAGACTGGCACGCTTGAAGGTCTCGAGTCAATGCTACGAGAAGCGACGAAGGATCAACCCATTGGATTAGTTCTTCCGGTCACCGCAGGTGATATGCGTGCGGAACCCTTCGGACAGATCGTTGAGCAGCTGGTTGCGGCGGATTATATCGATACGATCGTGGTGACCCTCGGTGTGGCTCCAGAGAGACAAGATTATGAGGAAACGGTAGCAAAGATTCAGCCTCTCGGGGATCGAGCTAAAGTCCTCTGGACCGACGGTCCTGAGATCCAGTCGATATATGGTGAGCTCATTGCAAATGGGATCGAAGTCTCTTCACCGGGGAAAGGCCGAAGCGTTTGGACGGCATTTGGATATCTGCTAGATGATCCACGTCTCAGTACGTTTGTCCTGCACGATTGTGACATTGTGGACTATGACCGATTCCTGCTTGCGCGGTTATGTCTTCCGATGGTTCATCCAGCTATCGATTTTGAGTTTTGCAAAGCCTATTACGCAAGAGTCACGGATCGGATGCATGGTCGCGTTGTCCGGTTATTGATGACCCCTCTTGTGCGTGCTCTTTCAACTGTCTTCCCGGGAAGTCAATTCATACGATTCCTAGGTG
>JAYYHM010000082.1:0-8735 GCA_036148415.1 Planctomycetota bacterium | reverse complement strand
CAAGATTGTTAATTTTGTTTTCAGTTCAAAAAGTAAACAGCTGCATTGTGATGAGAGTTTTGCCGAAGGTTGGCTGCAATGTTTTGGGTAGCTCCTTCTGAATTAAAACTCAAATTATTTCTTTACAGCTGGGGTCTTTAAGACCTTGGGGAGATCTTCATGAGGTCGTGGAATGACTTGCACGCTCACGACTTCGCCAATACGTCCGGCGGCAGCAGCACCCGCATCGGTTGCCGCTTTGACCGCTGCAACGTCACCAGTGACAAATGCACTGACGAGACCGCTGCCCACTTTATCCCAGCCAAGGAATTGAACGTTGGCTGCTTTCATCATTGCGTCGGATGCTTCGAGAAGGGAAACAAATCCCTTTGTCTCGATCATCCCTAAAGCTTCACTAATCTTTGCCATCTTAGATTCTGCCTACAAAAAGGGAGGTTTGATCGTTTCTTGGTGAAACGACCGTAAAGAAAACGATTGTTGATTGATTTGTAATTCTGTTAATGGTCCTTGCACTTGCACCCGGACTTCTTCAGCGCTACTTCGGTTGCTGCATCCAAGTTGCACGCGTTGCCCTCATCGGTATCAATGTGGACTTCAAGTTTCGCTGCTGGATCGGCACGAACCAAAACATCTTCTAGTGTCACACTGCAACTGGGACTTGCGATCTGCAGTTGCATCATGTCGCCATTACTGACGCCGTAGTGAGCTGCATCGGCTTCATTCATATGGACGTGCCGAGCTGCGCGAATCACGCCCCGTTCGAGCTGAACCGTTCCTGCTGGACCGACAAGGACACATCCGGGTGTGCCTTGGATGTCACCGCTGTGGCGCACAGGGGCGTCAATGCCCAACGAGATGGAATCGGTAAGTGCCAGTTCCACCTGACTGGCTGGTCGGGTAGGTCCCAAGACGCGGACGTTGGGAAGCATCCTTTTACGAGGTCCGACTACCATGACAGTTTGCTTGGCGGCATAAAAACCGTCCTGATATAAGTTTTTATCTGGCTCTAAAACGGCTCCCTTACCGAACAGGATCTCGACATGCTCGTCCGTTAAGTGGCAGTGTCTTGCTGAAATGCTAACTCGTAGATTGGGTTTGCCGTCCACCCAGCCAGGCGGTGTCAATGCGCCAGCAGGTGATGCGGATTCCCGATTTGTTTCATGACCGGATCCCGATTGTGAGGATCGAATCGCCGTTCGGACAAGTTGCTCGATGTAGCTGCGGTCGATCGTTGAGTTCATGTAGGTCAACTCGTTGGATCCTATTTGGTGTAATGGTTAGTGGGGGAAGTGGACTTTCCATCCATTGCTACGTCAGCCAAACGTAGGTCAACACCTGCGAGTTCGAGATGATCTTTCCACTTGGTTTGTAGATCACTGTCACTCACTAGCCCGTGTACTTCCTGTAGTCCGCATAATCGGCTTAAGCTGACTCTGCCAAACTTACTGCTGTCCGCAACCACAATCACTTGATCTGCTGCAGCAAGCATCGCCTTTTCGCTCTCGACGAGCATCATGTTGCTGTTGAAATATCCACGGTCTGTGATTCCGGCTACAGAAAGAAACGCCTTGCCAACATTGATGCTGTTGAGCATCGCATCGGCCATGGGGCCAATCGTGACCGCGGTTCTCCCGCGAACGCAGCCCCCGATCATTACAAGATCAATCGAGTCGCTGGATGACAGAAGATGTGCCACGGGTAAGCTGTTGGTAACCACCTGGAGTGGCCTGCCTACGAGGTGTCTTGCAAGTTCGTAAGTGGTACTGCCTCCATCGAGCAGGATCGTGTCGTGGTCATCGATCAGATTGGCCGCTTCGAGTCCGATCGCGGACTTTGCCAGCCAGTGGTCATCACGGCGAGTGCGGAAAACTTCGATCGTCTCCGATTCACCGGCCCAGAAGGCGCCGCCGTGGGTCCGTCGGACGAGTCCATCTTTCTCGAGTAGTTCAAGATCTCGTCGAATGGTGGATTCGCTGACCGAAAGGGAAAGGGCTAGTTCGCCGAGTGACGCAAAACCTGTCCCCTGAACGAATTTGCTCAGTCGATCTCGTCTCATTTTGCTCATTCGGCCAATCCTCCGTCCCATACCGTAAGTTTTAATCGCTGTGCCAGTCTTGCCTCTTGTCTGATAGAAATCAATCAGATGTAGATTCAAAAAAGTCAAAAAAAGACAGATATGAAGCGTTTTTCGGTTTTTTTGCAATAAAATAATCAGGATCCCGCCGATGTTGATCGTTTTTTCGCGATTCTGCTTTGCTTTCGAGTGTTCCACTGATGGGTACCTGGTAGAAAACTTTCATTTGGAACATCGCTGCTCTTGGGTAGTTTGGGGTAGCAGCTTCTTCTGGGCAAAGTGCCTCTTGTTTTCTGCAGGTTCATCGACTCCCTGCGATGCAGTGGGTAATCTGTTGGGCCTAGAGCCAGGGTATTCTCAGATAGGTTTTTCGATGATGGCCCAAAGAGACCTGCCTAGAAACGAAACAAACGAATCAAATGGGAGCACAAGAGGATGGCGAATCTGTTGGGCAAACGCGCTATTGTGTCTGGGGCGTCACTTGGGATTGGGCGTGCGGTCGCTATCGAATTGGCTCGGTCTGGAGCCGAAGTGGTCATCAACTATCGAAGTCACGAGCAAGATGCTTTGCAGGCTGTCGCAGAGTGTGAAGAGGTTGGAGGCAAGGCACACGCGGTCAAAGCCGATTTTGGCGAAGAACAGCAGATACAATCTTTAGTTGAGCAATCCGTCCAGCTAATGGGAGGAATTGATATCGTTGTGAGTAACGCGGTGTATAGTGATCGGCATCTCTTTCTCGACTCCGACCTGAATGAGTTCCGTAAGACCATCGATGTTAGCATGTGGGGAGCGTTTCACTTTGTTCGCTCCGCGTGTCGTCAGATGGTTGAGCAGAAGCAAGGCGGTAATGTGGTTGTGATCAGTAGTCCGCATGCTCACATGGCAATACCTGGGGCGATGGCCTACAACATGGCCAAAGCGGCGAATGATCAGATGGCCAGGACCGCAGCCTGCGAACTCGCCCAGCACCGTATCCGAGTGAATATCATTCATCCTGGTTGGACGGACACGCCTGGGGAACGCAAATTCTTTTCCGAAGAAACCTTGAAGGCAGAGGGTGCTAAATTGCCATGGGGTAGACTCGGTAAGCCAGAAGAAATCGGGAGAGGAGTCTGTTTTTTGTGCGACGCCGGAAGCGAGTACATCACAGGAAGTACGCTCACGATCGACGGAGGTATTCAGCTACCTTGGCGTGAGATGTACCGCATCAACGAGAAGCCTTGATTGGATCTCCTGGTCCCGTTTGAGTTCCCTTGCATCAGGCATAGAGCCCCGTCAGCGCGCCATCACCGCAGTAATCCGCGTTGCCAAATGACGGAGTGGGGTGTCCCATCGCCTCGCAGATGCTCATGAGTAATCGATTGTGAGGAATACGATTGCAGTGGACTGCTTGTCCCGTTTTGAAACCGAGTCCGCCCCCGACCATCACGAAGGGAATGTCGTTTCTTGTGTGAGAATTTCCTTTTCCGAGCTCGTTGGTCCAGACAAGCGTCGTATGATCAAGCATGGATCCTTCGCCACCAGGCTCAGGTGTTTCCGCTAGTCGTTTAGCTAAGTAGGCGACTTGCTCGCAGTACCAAGTGTTGATTCGGATCAATTGTTCGTACGCTTCTTCGTTTGAATCGGGCTCATGCGAAATGGAGTGGTGACCTTCGTCAATGTCTAGCCATGTCATCTTCGCATTTCCAACGCTGTTCGTGATTTGAAACGTTGCAATGCGAGTGAAGTCATTAACCAAGCTGCTAAGTAAAAGATCCATCTGCATCTTGCACAATAGCGGCATGTTATCGTTTTGTTCTTCGACATTAGGTTCCAGTTGAGGAACTGGGTGACGTGTGCTCTTTTCACCGGAGGAGAGTTTCAATTCGGTCTTGATCTCTTTTTCGATGGATCGCACCATCTCAAGATGTTGTTTGAGCATCACCCGGTCTTCTGGGCTGACCATAGATTCAATTTTTCGAAAGTCATCACTGAGGTCATCAAGAACACTGGCAAGCATGGCCTTGTTTTGGGTCTGACCGTAAAGCTTATCGAACATCTGGTACGGGTCACTGATGGGAGCCATCGGCTGATTGGGGCCGGCGTAAGACCAGCGAGTCCAAGTATCAGCACGATCAGGAACCATCACACCGAACTCAAGTGATCCAAACCTTGTTTGAGTCTCTGGGTTTTCTTGCAATCGATTTTTGAGGTGCTGGTCCACGGAAATACCCATTGACCACCCTGCTGGTGTGTCGGAACCTCCTTGGACATCACCGGGAAAAAGTTCAATTCCGGTCAGGAGACATCCAATCCCACGCATATGTCCGTCACCGTCACCCTTGATCCGGTTGTCTACCCCTTGAAGAGTCAGGACATGCTGCCTTAGCGGTTCAAGTGGAGCAAGAATTCTTTTGAGTGACTGTAGTTCACCAGGTTGGTCTGGCCAAAAGTGTTTAGGGATCACGCCGTTGGGGCTGAACAGGAAAACAAGCCTCTTTTTCGAGCTTCCCGATGCTGCCCACCCCAGGCTTGGAAGGCCCATAGCAAAATTGGCCGCCGCACCGCTGATTCCAAGATCTCTAACAAAATTTCGTCTTGAGAGTGTCATTGTGCGGTGTCCTTTGATTTGAGTTCTCTGTTAGAGGAAATCCAATCTTCTTCAAATTCCGTTGTACTTAGTTTAATCGAAGTTGAAGGTTTGTGAGGTGGGTGTTTTTTTGTAGGGCGAGAGTCAGTTTCTGCTTGGATTGGTCGATTTTCTGGAAATCAATCGATGTGCAAAGGTGGCTGAAGATCGATGATTCCTCATCTCTGAATTCTTACTGTTCCGTGAGGCTTGCACTCAGGTGGTTAGGCTTGTCTTGTTTGAGTTTCGGATCCGAAGCAATGCATGCAATTTCAGTGATGAGTTTTTCGATGTTGAATTCATTGGAACGAAAGAACTCAGTGAGTTGATCCAGTTGGTCATTGCCGTAAGCATTAATGGGTTGTTTGACAAAGTACTCAAAAGCGGATTCGACGAATGCTGTGTGGCAGTCTGGGCTGTTGGCAATGTATTCTGCCAATTTTCTAGCTCCATTGAAGTTGACGGTGTCCCCTTCTCTTGGCTGATACCGGCCTGATGCATCAATGGTTTGTTTCTTCTCCTTCATACGGAATCGACCAACTGCATCAAATGCCTCCAATGCAAAGCCGAGCGAATTGATTTTCCGATGGCAAACTTGGCAGCTCGTTTCGCCTGTTTGGAGTTCAACACGCTGCCGAGTCGTGAGGCTTGGGTGAAGATCAGGGTTGATTGGCGTAAATGCCTCGCTTGGGGGGCGGAGGATTCTCCCCAGAGTGTGTCGAGTGAGAAAAACACCACGGTGGATCGGCGAGCTTGATCTAAAGTAGGCGAGATGACTCAGAATGAGTGGATGGCTGAGGATACCTGCATGTATCTCGGGGTTCAGTACGGATTCCGAGAAACACGCCGGCTCGGGAAGGTAGCCTGCTACTTTTACTTCCGGCTGAGATGTTGGGTTTTCTGAATCGTCGCCTGTAGCCGCTGGGTTTTTCGGTTCCTGCTGCCCCGTTACTTCTAACTCCTCTTGTTTTGGATCCAGCTTGTTTTCCGCAGGCTGTGGTTTCCAAGACTCTCCATAGAAATCATGCAGGGCACGGGAGGTCATCACTCGATCTGTCAGTAGGAGCTTTCGCAGGTTTCCCCCGGTTTTGAGGTTGGCATCCAGCATGGCATCCAGCGATCCACGAAGCTGTTGCACTAGCTCCGCGTCAAACCCCGGATAGAGAGTTGTATCCTTTGTGATTTCCTCGACGTCTCCCAAGTCCAGCCATTGATAAAGGAATCTCTTTATCTTTGCCTGGGCTCGATAGTCACGAATCATCTTCGAGGCGACTCGTGATACGTCTTGATGCTCACTAATCCGATCCTGCGAGATTAGCTTCATCAGCCAAGGGTCAGCCGGAAGCGAGTCATAAAGAATGAGCGCCAGACGGTTAGCTCGCCGTTGGCTGATGCCGCGATCGCTATCGATCGTGGGATAGAGAAATCGTGGTGATTTCAGGGAGATCAGGATCGATCGCTTAATCGCTTCCCCATCGTCTTCTGCTGCAGCAAGTTGATCGTCGATGTAACGGGTTGCCATTTCGTCGCTAAGGGGGCCACGCAAAGCGGTTTGCAGGACTTCTATTAGGAAGCTCCGCAGCTTTTCTCGATTCTCATCGGGAATGTCTTTATGGGATCTTCTGTATTTGGGATACAGTTCGGTCTTGGCAATTTCAGCGAATTCAAGTGCAGCCCGAGTCGTAGATTCATCCCATTGTCGATTTATCGAAGTGCCTCTTTCATAACCATAGCTTCTGTCGTCTGCCGGAAGTTTAGTCTGTAGTGAGAAGGTGGCGGGCAGCCTATTGGGGATCAGGTGCCGTTGAGGGATCACTTCTTCGACTCCCAAGGGTGGAATCCAAGAAAGGGAAACCTTTGCGGGCGGCTGCTCCGTTTTTCGTTTTCGCTGAATGAACTCCAAAGTAAAAGGGTAGGCACGACCCCCTGTCAGTTGCAGCGTTCGACGAAACTCCTCTTTTCCTGCAGATTGGACATGATTGTTGACTAGGACCCGTTCATTCGAACCAAATTTCAATGTGCAGGAGAGAGAGCTGCGGAGGATGATTTCATAGCGACCAGTCTGATCAACTTTTAGCGAGCCTGACCAGGTGATTAAGAATTCCTCTTTGGTGACACCGGATCCGGGATTCTCCCTACCAAAGTCGAAATTGATCACAGGATCCGTTCGCTCTACTTGGAGCTTATCCTTCGCCCATCTTGAGCCTGCAAAGTAGCTTGCCGCAACACCGCGTTCGTCTTGCGTCCAGCTGTTTCCTTGGAAGTGCCCGTAGAGATCTGCAATGCTCTGTCTGAGTTGTTCCGCGGTCAATCTTGAAAGAGAGCGGCGGACTGTGTTGGAAGTTGGGTTGTTCGATTCGAGGTAAAAGCTGCTACGGATGTAGTTGGCTACCCTCGCCGCTTCCTCTCCTTGGCAAGCTGCTGGATTTCCTTCGGGCATTGTCTCAGTGATCAGATCCGTAAGCTCATCGATTTGAAGATCCCCTGTGAGTGGAGATTCATATTTCCCATTCACCCCCTGACCTTTCTCACCATGGCAGCTGGCACATTGACGCGAGTAGATCTCTTGTCCGGAGATAATTGTTTCCTCAGCTCTGGAGTGTGTCGGGGCGATGACCGAGAGCAGAGTAACAATAAAGATAACGGTGAATTTCTGAGAGTTGAGGGTTGGTAGCGACATCCTTCCAGTTCGGTTCCCTCGATTGCCTGGAAGCCAAGACTTTTCTGTTGTTTTCATTGGAGTCGTTAAGCGTAAGTCGCTGATGCTGTGAAGGTGGGCAGCGATCTCGTCGCCAAATGTGTGATTTCGTAGCGTTGGGGGGGTGCGATTCATGCCTTTTGCCTAACAAGGTCCGCAACACCCTAAGTTTACCAACTGGGGGAGCTACTAGCGTTAGAAAAAAGATTTACCTACCCGAGCGGTAGAGCCACGGGTTCTGGACTCGGATGGCGTAGAGGATCCACCTAATTAGCTGAAAGATGGGCGTTGAACTAGTTGGGATGAGTCCCGTGCATGGCCCTGCAGGGGGGTTTCAGGTTGTGGTCAGTTGAAAGAAGCAAATCCTGAAGCGAAAACATCAGTGAGTTGTAAATCCTCCTTATCTTTGGGCTTGCGGAACGCCGCTCTTACGCCATACTTACTCGCTTCGACCGACCAGCTCTTGGCTGGCCCGTCTGGATTTTTGGACACATAAAACAAGATTTTAAGAGCTTTGACTCGGTAGGGTGTATTTCTGATGGCCGAAGTGCTTACTGTGGAAAGTCGCGATCAAATTGGGACGACTGCTTCACGTCGTTTGAGAAATTCCGGAAAGGTGCCTGCTGTGCTTTACGGGCATGGTCAAGATACCACGCATCTTTCGGTTGCCGAGCGAGACGTAAAAGCCTTACTACGCCATCAAAGTAAAACGGTAACCTTGTCCGGGGATGTTGAGGACACCGCGTTGGTGAAAGATGTGCAGTTTGACCCGTTGGGGATCGATGTCCTCCATCTGGATCTCTTGCGTGTCAATTTGAAAGAATCCGTTGAAGTGACGGTTCCTATTCGACTACAGGGTGATGCCCCTGGTCTGCGTGAAGGAGGCATGCTCCTAGAAAATCTACACGAAGTGCAGGTTCGCTGCTCGGCTGAGGCAATACCGGAGGAGGCAGTTCTCAATGTGAGTGAATTGCATTTGGGAGCAAGTCTCACTGTGGCAGATTTGGACTTGCCCGAGGGTGTTGAACCAGTCACTCCCGGCGATTCGATGGTAGCACATATAGAAGAGCCAAAACGTGGGAAAGTGGTGGAAGCGACTGACGCTCCTTCGGAGCCTGAGGTCATCGCAAAAGGTGGTGATAAGGCAGAGGAGGGAGAAGGCTAAACGCACCTGTTCAGTTTATCTTGTGTCTGCAGTAGTGGCATGAAGTTAGTTGTTGGCCTTGGAAATCCAGGCAAGCGTTACGAGCAAACCCGCCACAATATCGGGTTTATCGCCGCTGAGAAGGTCGCTGCAGTGACCAGCGCCAGTCCGTCAAAGACGCGTTTTCAAGGTGAATTAGCAGAGGCTTCGG
>JAYYHM010000081.1:0-2518 GCA_036148415.1 Planctomycetota bacterium | reverse complement strand
TGAAAATAAACTATCTGTACATGACCTCAATGCCACAATCCTCCATCTATTGGGACTGGATCACACGCGACTCACCTTCCGCCACAACGGGATCCAAAGGCGATTGACCGATGTCCACGGTCACGTCATCCACGACATAATGACTTAAAAATTGATTTGCGGTCAACGTTACCTCAACGTAAACTGCCTCGCCTCGAAAGAACCTCTAAAATCGCTCCTCGAACTCAACGGCTACTTCTAACATGCTTCTACGTTACGCCATCGCTTCGTGCTTCATCCTGCTCTCTTCAGCCACCCATCGAGTGATCCATGCAGCGGATAGCTATTCGGTAAACGACACGAAGGGCAAATATGCGGACCTCGTCACACCCGATGGAACGGTGATTTTGAGGTATATGTATGATCGAGATACATCCACTCCAGAAACGACCTTCGATACCGCCAAAGTCTTTGCGCATGTGATGTCTGCGGACGGTCAAACTCCGCTCACGAAAGGTGCTGGCGGAAAATTCCCACACCACCGCGGTATCTTCATTGGTTGGAACAAACTCGATCAGGGAGGCAAAAAACATGACCTCTGGCATGTGCGGAATACCGTGCAGAAGCATCGTGAGTTTGAAGAGATAGAATTCGCGAAAAAAGGAGCAAGGATCACCTCTATGATTGATTGGGTAGGAGTCGATGGAGAAGTAGTGATTGAAGAGAAGAGAACTTACAAGGTGACGTCGGTGGATGGTGTTCACGCGATGATTGACTTCTCGTCGACGCTCACAGCAACCAATGGGGATGTTGAACTCAATGGGGACCCGGAACACGCGGGAATTCAATTCCGACCTTCTCAGTTGGTAGCTGAGAATAAGTCAGCCACCTACACATTTCATGATGAAGACATTGACCCGACCAAAGTGCTCGATCTACCCTGGGTTGCCGAGAGTTTTCAGATTGGTGAACAGTGGTGGTCCGTGCAGCACATGAACCATCCATCCAACCCTGAAGGTGCACGCTGGTCAGCCTATCGAGACTACGGTCGCTTTGGTCCATTCACCGTTGTGAAGATTGCTGATGGTGAGTCCACTATTTTTCGCTACCGATTCTGTGTCACTCAGGGCAAGAATCAAGACAGAACACAACTGCAAGCGACCTACAACCGTTACATCAAATAAGAGCAAGTCCGCATTTAAGAGGCAGGCTGAAGAGTTTAATACTGTGTAGACCTGATACTAAGCCCCTGACAACAAAAAACGGCACTCCGACTAAGTCGAGGTGCCGTTTGTTTTTTTCTACACGCGATCATTAGCGATGCAATCTCTTCTGCTTCAAGGCTCCATTAGAGATTCAGAAAAAGAGACGCGAAGCCCACAGAAAAAATCCTAGAAGAGTCGACCGCCGGTTAGAAAGTCGTCTTCAAGCCAATTGAAATCTTGGTCATCGTTGAACCAATTGTTAAAAACCATATCAGCAGAATTTTCGAAGCGGCTACCATTTGAGTCTCCGGTCATCTGATCCAACCAGGATCCGCCTCCATCGCTTGATGCCGCTGAGCCAAATGAGCTATTCGATGAATCATCATCGTTGGAATTTGTCGCTGATCCAGCTTGGGATTGGCTGCCCCCACTTGTGAATTTAGCGAAACCCGAAGAGCCCCCACCCATGAGTGGATTGAAATTACTACCGACGATTTTTACGTTGTCCACATTGGCATCCTCGCGAGAGGCACTCACCAAACTACGGAAGCGAACTTTCAGATCTGTGCTACCCAGCCATGGTCCGAGGTTGACGCTCGTGCTCTCACCTGGTCCGTAACCTGGATTCCAAACATTCTCCTCGCTCTCATTGCCACGCAATTGCATTACATCGAGTGTCCAACTTTGACCTCCATCGCCGGAAATATCAAGTGAAAGATATTCTCCACGGTCGAAGCCTCGTTCGATCAGCCAGTCAAAGGAGAGGATAACGGTTGAGAAACCACTGATATCCACACCTTCAATGAACTCCACGGTGGCATCGCTCGCTCTACCATCCACCTCCAATGAGTAAAATCCTTCGGTAGCTCGTTGAGCGGATAAGAACCAGTCACCTTGGCTATCCTGAGTCCATTGATCCGCGAAGCCCTCAAAGCTGTCGTAGAATAGAACCTCATCTGATTCTGGCTCGGTGACATCAATGGTAACCGTTGCAACGTTGGAGGTCGCATTGTCATCATCCCGAACGGTGTAAGTGTAACTATCCGTCCCCACAAATCCGCCAATTGAAGTGTAGGTAACGGTACCGTCGCCGTGGTTGATCAATACTCCATTGGACGGCTGTGTCACGATCGAAACCGTCGACGCCACAATAACACCGTCACTGTCCGTGTCGTTCTCTATGACGTTGGTGGTGACTGACAAACCGGATTTTGCGGAATCGTTATCATCCACAGCAACCGGAGCCTCGTTGGGAGCATTGACTTTGATCGTTACGGATGCGGAATCCGATCCCCCATTCCCATCGGTAATGGTATAGCTAAAAGATTCTTCTC
>JAYYHM010000080.1:0-3317 GCA_036148415.1 Planctomycetota bacterium | reverse complement strand
ACATGTCACCCCCGGGGCAACTGTGGATTTGGGTAGAAAATCCCGATGTGGCTTCGGCGAGGTGATCTATGGTGAGGGAAAGGATGCGGAACTGATTGCTCGAATAATCGATTCTCAGCTGAATTGCGGCCAAAACGCATTGGTGACACGACTTTGCTGCGACGACGCTGAATTATTACTCGGTAAATTTCCGAAAGCGTTCTACAATTCGAACGCTAGAACACTCAGAGTTTCAAGCGGCGATTGCAAAAAAATTTCTTATCTTGATGCAGGGCAGGCTGAAGATCAAATTCATGCAGCCGTTGTAACGGCTGGAAGTACCGACCGAGATGTTGCGGAAGAGGTATCAGAAACCCTGGAGTGGATGGGTATTCCCCAAACACGCTTTGAAGATATTGGAGTCGCAGGGCCACAGCGATTGATTGGAGCTCTACCTACTCTGAAAAAGGCATCCGTCGTTGTGGTTGCCGCGGGTATGGAGGGAGCCTTGCCCGCAGTTGTCGGTGGCTATCTCTCGGTTCCTATTTTTGCAATCCCCACGAGTGTAGGTTACGGAGCAAACTTTGGTGGTCTAAGTGCCCTGCTATCCATGCTGAACACCTGCGCGTCGAGTGTTGCAGTGGTGAACATCGATAGTGGATTTAAAGGTGGTTACTTAGCGGGATTGGTCGCTAATCAGTTGATTCAAATGGAAAAAGGGTTCATGGAATCTATCCATGCTTCTGATTAATATCTAAGGCCGACGACCTTAATGCGGATCCATACAATAGCCGTTGGCTGCGAGGATAGACATGAGAATGACCCTAAGGCTTGAGGGATTTTTCTTTGGGTGTTCAAGACGATTTTCGGCGATATTCACTGATTAAAATAGGGTTGTTCTGATGTCGATTTATTTATGCATGACGCCATGAGAGATCAATTGAGACCCCCTGTGATGCTCCCACCACGAGCGAATGAAGCTCATAAAGGAAACTTTGGTAAAGTACTCTTTGTGGGTGGATCGAGCGGCATGTCGGGGGCGATTTCGATGACCGGTTTGGCGGCTCTGCGAAGTGGTTCTGGCCTCGTAACGATTGCTACACCGACTGGTGTGCAGCACACAGTGGCGAGTTATCACCCTGCTTACACGACATTTCCTTTAACGGAAGATTCCGAGGGGAAAGTGAGTCTCACTTCTCACAACCAGATTACTGAGATTGCTGGATCCTTCGATGCTATTGGGTGTGGACCGGGGCTTTCCACAAACGAGGGAGCTCATTTAATCGTACAAAAATTATTAGGTCTGGCCGGTAAACCAGTAGTACTCGATGCGGATGCTCTCAACCTGTTAGCATTGTATCGCAGCCTGATAGGTGATGAGGCTTGGCAAAATGTGATGAGATCGGCGGGAGCTTTGGTCTTAACGCCTCATCCTCGGGAAATGGAACGGATTTCTGGTGTACCTTCGTCTGATCGTCAGGGGCAGGTAATGGCCGCTGCAACGCTCTCAGAGCAGATGGATACCGTTTGGGTAATCAAAGGAGGGCCCACCGTCGTCATTGCTAATGGGCGAATCTGGGAGAACACTACTGGAAATCCAGGGATGGCCACTGCTGGCGCGGGAGATGTCCTGACTGGAATTATCTCGTCTCTCTTGGGTCAAGGCCTGAGTGCTTGGGATGCTGCAAGGCTCGGTGTATGGGTGCACGGCTACGCAGGTGATTTAGCTGCTGAACAGCTAGGCCAGATAGGACTTATTTGCACGGATTTAATTGAATTATTACCGAAGGCATTTATCGCCACCATAGTTGATAAGAAACACCGTATGCCGACGATTGGTTAAATGGTTGATGCCCTACGAAATCTGTTGATTGTGGGTAATAATGTTAGCAAGAAGCCGCCCTCTGAATTCACGCACCCATGTTCTTTTCGTGACTAAGATCATCCCACTTGAATTTTTTGATGAGACCATCACTCAGTCTGAGCCATCAGGAACTTTGGCTTTGGGCAAGAGCTTGTCCCGCGGTGGGGTCATATCGATAGGTAATTTTGATGGAGTTCACCTCGGTCATGTTTCGCTGCTACGAAGAGTTCGGGAGCTTGCAAATCTTGCCGGCGTTTCTGCAACGGTTGTTAGTTTTGATCCTCATCCTGCAGCGGTCCTTCGACCTACCGATGCTCCGCTCCGTTTAATGAAGATGGAGCGGCGAGCTGAGGTCATGTCACAGTATGGGATTGATCAGCTTTTGGTGTGCCCCGTCACACCGAGTTTCTTGCAATTATCGGCTACTGATTTTTTTGGCATGCTCGTCAAAAATTGCCTAGAAACAAGTGCCATGGTGGAGGGCCCCAATTTCTATTTTGGGCGTAAGAGAGAGGGGGATTTAACCCTTTTGAAGAAATTGTGTCTTCAAAGCAGAATTGATCTGGAAATTATTGCCCCTGCTGAGAACTCAGAAGGGATGATCAGTAGCACTCGCATTCGACTATTGCTTGAGAATGGCGAGATCGAAATGGCCAATCAACTTCTTAGTCATCCCCACCAAATCAAAGGTCTGGTCGCTGCTGGTGCGGGTCGTGGCCGTGAGATAGGATTTCCGACCGCCAACTTGACAGGTGTTGATGTTTTAGTTCCAGGATTTGGTGTTTATGGGGGCACTGCGCAGGTTAATGGTGAAAAGTATCTTGCTGCAATCCATGTTGGTCCAAATCCAACTTTTGAGGATGATAATCAACGCAAGATAGAAGTGCACCTACTTGACTTTGATGGGGATCTTTACGGTGAGATGATAGAGGTTGCTTTTCTATTACGACTAAGAGACGTAGTGCGATTTTCATCGACGAACGAACTCATTTTGCAGCTAGAAACGGATGTAGCTGCGGTTCGTAACTATTCATTTACAAATTAATGTGACTGCTATTCGATACAACTTCGAGATAGCTCACTAAACCAAGGATCACTAAAAATGGCTGTCAATTGGAAGGCATTTACCAACCAGCTCTCACACTATCAATCGTTTATTTTAGTCAGCCATATTCGCCCTGATTGTGATGCCTTGGGTAGCGAACTGGGAATGGCAGAGGTCTTACGTACAATTGGAAAAAAGGTCCGCATCGTTAACGCGCATCGAACTCCAACAGCTTTGCAGTTTCTCGACCCCGCAGGGAATATTGAAGTTCTCGGAGATACTGTTGAGCCCGAGGACGTGAGTGCGGATTGCATCATGGTTTTGGATACCAGTGCCTGGGCTCAGCTCGGTGATATGGGTGATGTCATTAGATCATCGATCGCCGATAAGATAGTTCTTGATCATCATGTGGGCGAAGATGATTTAGGT
>JAYYHM010000079.1:0-6342 GCA_036148415.1 Planctomycetota bacterium | reverse complement strand
CATTGCCTGCAATCTCGCCGGGATTTGTCCACATGTTGTCCACCAAATCAGGGTGGTTATAGTCAACACCGCTATCAATCACGCCTACGATGATCGGACTACTGTCAGTGCGAGTGTCCCAGGCGGATTCAGCACCGATATCTCGCATCCCCCATAACGCTCCATAAAGATCGTCATTTGGGACTGCCGCGGCCTGCATCCGATAGTTAGGCTCGGCAAAGTCAACAATGTCCAAGCTGTTGTAGTGACGAATTAGGTCCTCGACTGACTGACCAGGAAGGACAGGTATTTCCCAAAGTTGCGAATCCGCGCGGAAGCCTTCGCCGAGCGGTGCATTTAAGACCGCTGAACGTTCATCGGGAAGGTCCGTGCCAGTCCATTTCTTGAGTGCATCCACTTTCACATCATCGTTGAAGCGAACAAGCACTTCGGTGTGAGTGTAGTCAGAAGGCTCCAATGCATCGAAATCAATGAAGTGAGCCGCAAGAAGGTGTCGTTCCTCCAATTTCTCAAAACGGCGTTGGGGATGCTTTCGAGAAACAGATTTTGCCTGACTCATTATTACCTGACCCACATCGAAAAGTTATTTGGTGAAAAGAGAGCGAGAGAAGGACGGCAGATCGAAATCACTACTTAAATTCAAACCATACGGCACTGGCACGAGAGCTTGAGGGCGTCGTTCGAGACGATTGGTCATCATGCCTATACGGTTGACCTATTCCCAACTCTACCCAATGATTCAGAACCGCGCCGGTTTCGAAATCAAAGAAGCTCCTTGTCTACAACGCGAAACGCTGAAGAATGCGGTTTATTCCACCTGAAACAGTTCCGCCTGCCATTCCTATTATGCCACGATCTTGCCCGGCAAACAAATTGCTAGCTTAAGCAGCGGGCGGAGCAAAGAGACGTAAATTACAGGATTTAGTCTAAAAACACGGGTTTCCTGCACAATAGACACTTGGTGTCCACAACGCTGAAGTACCATCCAATACCCCAAAAGGAGGCCCCGAAGCATTCCTGTCACCCTTCATCCCTTCCATTCATTACCAGTTGGTGCGTTTTTGCCAGAGGAGCTAACGATCTTGTGGGGATTGTCCCGGCAGAGGATTTCGACGCTCGATCAATGCTACAATCAGCAGATTGAACTGGGTTATCTCGTCGTCCCTGATTCGCCACTGAGTCGCTCCTGAAAGGCCCCCATGCGTTCCACCATCCTGAGTTTGCTTCTGACCCTCATCACTTGTTGCATAGTAACGGGCGCTGAAAAACCAAATTTCATCATCATCTTTGCTGATGATCAGGGATATGGGGATTTGAGCTGCTTTGGATCCAAAACGATCAAAACGCCCAATGTTGACCGACTCGCGGAGGAGGGCAGGAAATTTACCAGCTTCATGGTTGCATCCCCTGTCTGCACCCCGTCAAGAGCGGCGTTGCTGACCGGCTGTTACCCCAAACGCGTTGGCATGCATCAGCATGTGCTTTTCCCAACGTCCACCAAAGGGCTCAACCCGACTGAACATACCATTGCAGATCACTTGAAATCGCAAGGCTATGCGACGGCTTGCTTCGGTAAGTGGCACCTTGGACATCACCCTGAAGTCCTTCCAAGAGCCAATGGTTTCGACACCTACCTGGGGATTCCCTATTCCAATGACATGAATCACCCCGACAACAAAGGCAAACCCAAAGGTGGCCCCGACGGAATGGACCTACTATGGAAAGACCCGGAGTCGACACTCACTAAATGGAAAACGCCACTGATTCAGGATGAGAAGATCGTTGAGCTTCCTGTCGATCAAAGAACAGTCACTCGACGATACACGCAGGCTGCAATCGACTTCATTGAAACGCACGATGACAAGCCGTTTTTCGTCTACCTGCCACACTCGATGCCGCATATCCCTCTTTACGTCCCTGATGATGTTCGAGATCCAAATCCACTTAATGCCTATATCAACGTCATTGAGCATATCGACGACGAGGTTGGCAGATTACTCAGAACGCTAGATGATCGGAACCTTACCGACAACACCTACGTGATCTATACGACTGATAACGGCCCGTGGCTTCCCTTCAAACATCACGGAGGCTCAGCGGGGGTTCTTCGTGAAGGCAAGGGGACGACATTCGAGGGTGGCCAACGAGTTCCTTGCGTTATCCGAGGGCCGGGCATTCCAGCCGGAACGGTCTGTGATGAACTCACCGGCACCATTGATGTGCTGCCAACGATCGCAGCGTTAACCGCGACCCCATTGGACGACACTCGGAAAATCGATGGCATCGATGTCTCTCAGCTGTGGAAAGGAGAAATCAAAGAATCCCCGAGGCAAGAATTCATTCACTACACTTCTCAAGGAAAGTTGGAGGGGTTACGTCAGGGTGACTGGAAATTGCTGGTAAAGACACCGCGACAAAATCGCAATCAGCAAAATAAGAAAACCGCACCACAGGTGATGCTTTTCAATCTTTCTGAAGACATCAGTGAAAAAAATAATGTCGCAGAGCAAAACCCGGAATTGGTCGCCAAGCTGAAGCTTCGGATGACCCAGCTCGATAGTGAAATCACAGAAAATGCGAGATCACCCTGGTTTAAAGACAAGTAATTCGTGAACTAGTTATCAGGATCAAGACGGCTTAAGCGATTCGACGTCAGCGAGCACCGTTCAGGAAAACGAATGGCAACGGGACGCTCGGTGTGATTAGACTATGGCCAACGGGATTTCAAACTTCCATTCGGACAAATAGCGAATGATCAATTTTGAATTTGGAAATCGCTTTCGAAACTGCAGTGGGATTTCTCGCCGAACTTTTCTCTCGGCAGGCTCGTCCGGCATCGCTGGTATTAGCCTTCCTATGCTGCTTGCCAACGACGCAATCGCAGGCCAAGCCAAACGCCCCAAGTCTCTCATTCTGATTCACCTGGACGGTGGCCCACCTCAGATGGATTTGATTGATCCAAAGCCTCAAGCTCCAAGTGAAGTTCGCAGTCCATTTTCCCCCATCAGCACCAACGTTCCCGGCATTCATCTCACCGAACTGATGCCACAGTGTTCAACGATTGCCGATCGGCTCATCTTCCTTCGATCTCTTGTTGGCTCCGATGGCAAGCATCATGCATTTCAGTGTCAGTCTGGGTATCATGAAAAAGAGCTAAAATCGATCGGTGGTCGACCCGCAATCGGTTGCGTGGTGAAGCACCTGAAATCCAGCCCTAACGACACCGTACCGAGTTTCATCGACTTGATGCAAGGACGCCCCCTGGTTCGGAACAGTGCCCGTCCCGGTTTCCTCGGAATCGGGTGCAAACCCTTTCGACCCGACATCTCTGATCTCTGGCATCGCGAGCTAGAACCGGGAATGAAAGGTGAGTTACAGCGATTGGGGGCAGGACATAAAACTGCCCTGAAGTTGAATCCAAATGTACCCTCTGAGCGAATGATCGAACGGTTGCACTTACTGAAGACGATTGATCGATTTGAAAAATCGCTGGATCCATCTGGATCCATGATTGCGATGGATCAATTTCACCAGCAAGCGTTCCGCGTTTTGACCTCAGGGGCATTTTCCAGAGCGATGGACATCCACAGTGAAGACCCAAAAGTAGTTGCCAAGTACACACCACCGATGAAATTCGATGGCACTCAATCCACCACCAGTGAGGGCCCTGAAGCGATCTTAAAGTTCATGCTGGCTCGCCGGCTGATTGAGGCAGGTGTCCGAGTGGTCAGCCTATCCCTGAGTGACTTCGATACACACTCCAGTAATAACCAACGCATGAAAAACCTTGGGCCGCTTTTTGACTTTGGCTTCCATGCTCTGATCACCGACCTCGAGTCCAGAGGTATGCTTGAAGATACAACTGTACTGGCGTGGGGTGAATTTGGGCGCACTCCTAAGGTGAACGACAAAGGTGGTCGCGATCACTGGCCGAATGCATCAATGGCAATCATGGCTGGCGGTGGATTACCCCAAGGTATCGTGATTGGCGCGACGGACAGAGAGGCGGGTAAAGTCACTGAACGTCCGATCTCGTTTGCCGACGTTGCATCGACTCTCTATCGACAAATGAACATCGATCCGCAAACGATGATCTACGATCAAACCGGTCGTCCCCACATGCTGATGTCAGAGGGATCCGTTATCCCTGAACTTACCTAGCTGACCCGTTCATCCCGTCACCAGAGCTCGAGCTTGCCAAACCAATCCGGCACGAATTGGTCAGACACATTGAAAGACGGATAACATCTCAGAATTCATCAAGCTAAGACATCTCGAATCACGTGGCCGTGAACGTTCGTCAAGCGTCGCTCCAACCCATTGTGATAAAACGTAAGCCGTTCGTGATCGAGCCCCATGAGATGCAAAAGTGTCGCGTTGAAATCATAAACGCTGACAGGATCCACCTCAGCCTTGAATCCGAATGAATCACTCGCGCCGTGACTGTAAGCTTTCTTGACCCCCGCACCGGTTAAAAAGCATGTAAATGCGTTGGGGTTATGATCTCTTCCCGTTCCATTGGCTTGAAGAAAAGGCATTCGCCCAAACTCTGTCGCCCAGACCACAAGCGTATGATCCAGCAAGCCCCTTTGCTTCATATCTGCGATCAGAGCCGCGGTTGGCTGATCCATGATCTCTGCTTGCATCGCGTGTGTCTTGAGGATATTCGAATGGGAATCCCAGTTGGTAATCCCATTACCTCCCGATGGATCACTTCCATTGAAAAGTTGAACGACTCGAACACCTTTCTCGATTAGTCGTCGAGCCAGAATACAGTTTTTGGCGTATTCACTCTTCAGATCAGACCCTCCTTCTACACCGTAAGCTTCAATGGTGGACTGAGTCTCCGAGGAAAGATCCATGACGTCAGGAACCGACATCTGCATCTTACCTGCCAATTCATAGCTCGCTATCCGACCCGCGAGATTAGCGTCCCCGGGGTAGGCTGCTAAGTGCTTGGCATTCAGTCGCTGCAGCAGGTCGATCGTTTGCTGATCATCAAAGGCTGTGAGTGACTGGGGCCGAGATAGATGATTCGGAGGATGCTTTGCATTAAAATCGGTACCCTGGTAGGCCGCAGGCAAAAAACCATTTCCGAAGTTATTCTTACCACTTCGAGCTAATCCACGCGGATCATTGATCGCGACAAACGCTGGCAGATCCTGATTCTCGGTGCCGAGCGCATAGGTCACCCAAGAACCAAAGGATGGGAAACCCTCCATCGTGAAACCGGTATTCATGAAGTTCTCTCCCTGTGGATGTGCACTGGTGTCGGTGTGGAGAGAATGAATAAAACAAAAATCATCGACCTGCTTGGCGAGATGGGGCAGCAGGTCCGATACCATTTTTCCAGATTGTCCATGCGGCTGGTAATTCCAAAATGGCTTTGCGATATTTCCACTCGGACCCTCGAACGTGACCGCGGGAAGCCCCGGTGGTTTTTTCCCATCGAGCTTAAAAAGCTCTGGTTTGTAGTCAAACGTATCGACGTGACTTACAGCACCGGGAAGATAGATCACCAGAACCTGCTTTGCTGGCGTATCAAAATGCGCCGCACGGCTCTGATAAGGTTGATTGGGATCAATCTGTGGACGAATTGGCTGTTTACCACCAACCGTCTGCACCTCTTCAGCTAAGAGACCATCGCTCTGAAGAAGCGAAGAGAGCCCCAGTCCTGCAGCGGAAAGACCTGCCGTCCCTAGAAAAGAACGTCGATCCAATAACCGTTGGCCGTGTAACGATAGATGTTCAGGATTCTTCATCTTGTCACCTAGGGCAAGTATGCAAATTCGTTGGAGTTAATGAGTGCTCTACAAACCAGTGCTAAGTTATCCATTGCCAAGCAGGCTTCACGCTCCTGGGTACCCGGTTCTCGACCCAGGATTAGATAGAAACATCGATCCACTGCAGAGGATCCTATTTGGTTCGCTTCGACTTCTGCTCGAGCTGCAATCCTCCGCGACTGCTCGATAACAAACTCACTGTTCATCAGATTGAGTGCTTGCAACGGTGTCGTCGACACGGGTCTCCGAGCACGTACCTGTCCACAATCAGGAAAATCAAACGCAGTGAATAGCTGATCATCGACTCGTCGCATTCGCTCTTGATAGATCATTCTTCTCCAAGTCTCCGGACCATGATTATCAACCACTTGCCACTGAGCATAGGTCTTCTTCTCATTATGGATTCGGTAACTTCTACCACCGATGGTCGTGTCTAACTCACCCGAAGCCTGCAGGATCGCATCGCGGATAACTTCTGCTTCAACGCGTTTGGGTGGGAAACGCCATAGATATTGTGAAGTTGCATCCAAATCCAGTCCCTTCGCGTTAGGTTCACTAG
>JAYYHM010000078.1:0-3387 GCA_036148415.1 Planctomycetota bacterium | reverse complement strand
TTGTTTCGGTATCAAAATCCTTGGTAATCTGGTGCGCTGCAGTCTCTGCTTCCTTAACACTTTCATTGGCATGCAAAGCGATTTTTGCGCCGATGCTTGCAAGATGTTTCGCAATGACACGTCCAACTCGTGGCGCACCGCTGCCTGTGACCAGAGCGACGGGATTATTAGTTCCATATACGCATTCGAAGTTGGTCATCTTTCTGTGGCTCATCAGTTTATGGGAATTAATGCAACGATTTAAAGATATCGACTAATGGGTTCACCTTTTGCCGCCAACGCATCTACTTTTGCGTTTATTTGCGGATCCTCTATCAGTGGTGGTGCGTGATGAGGTTTAATACGGGCGTCGATCACCAGTGAACCGTGGCATCCCCAGTGTTTGTCATTTATGCAGGCTTCAATCCCTTGGATATCCATCGCGGGGTTACTGCGAGTGAATGTAACCCAGGTCCAGTTAGCAAACGACTGGCTGCAGAAATCACTGTCATCAACGACCGTGATCAACGGAAATTGATTGATAGGATGATTCCTATCCAGTGAACGGACCACAGTTTTCAATTCTTCGGTGTATGCGGCACCTACCTGTTTTACAGATTCAACAGCAAGGATCCCGGGACTAACGATGCGTGGATTTTTCCAGCCTTCCGGTAGGGTGAGATTTGCAGGTAGGGAAGTCGCCAACGATCGATTGGGTTGGCCTGTTGCCGCAATGACGACCTTGGAACCGCGATTGAAACCTGTTCCGCTGTAGTCGAGTGTATCGATTGTAGTTCGAGTATGGAAATGTAGGTCACGACGCCAGTCAACTCTGGCCAAGATATTTTGGATAAATGTTTGGTAATCTGAGATCTGTAGTTGCTGATCTGGGTCGTCACAGATCCAGAGATACTTGGCGAGGGATAGCTGGCCATTTCCGAGTATTGCGTTTGCTTGTGTCAGAAGTTCTTGTGGTTCACTGGGCTCCAAGTAAGACATATATCTCTCACTGCCAATAGCAAGCAGCAGTGGATGGACACCGGCAACGTCAACCGCATGAACCGCTTTAACCCCCGGGATTACAGACGGAATAATTGGGTCGGTGATTTCATGGATGAGTTGCCCGAAGGTAGTATCTTCCTGAGGTGGCCGTCCAACAACAGTAAACGGCCAAATCGCGTCACGCCGATGCCAAACTTGCTCGACCTGCATCACAGGAAATGGGTGTTGCAGGCTGTAGTAACCAAGATGGTCCCCAAAGGGTCCTTCAGGTTTTGTGGCGTTAGGATCGATCGTGCCAACTATTGCAAAGTCAGCGTCGGCGTAAATCGGGGCGTGGGAAGATCCGCGGATCATACGTATTTTATGTCCGGCCAAAGCTCCGCCAAAAGTGAGTTCAGATAGACCCTCTGGCAGTGGCATTACTGCCGCAAGTGACATGGCGGGTGCACCCCCAACGGTGATAGCGACCCTGAGTTTTTCTCCGCGACTCATCGCGCTTTGGTGATGAACTCCCATCCCTCGATGAATTTGATAATGGAGTCCGATTTCACGATCGGTTTCATAGTCATTACCGTCCATTTGAATCCGATACATCCCCAAGTTGGACTGCATCAGTTGATCTGGTTGATGTGGATTCATAGAAAGCACCTGCGGTAACGTGACAAATGCGCCACCGTCTTCCGGCCAGCACTGAATCGCAGGTAGTTGTGAAAGCTTTGTTTTGGTCTGCATCACAGGACCGCTGCCACAATACTTGGGTAGCATCCGCCACGCAGTCCATGGGGTTTTGGCATATCGCAGAGGCTTTTTCGGTGCCGCAGATGGGTCCGTTTTAAGTTCGATGAGCCTTCGTACCGACTCGAGAGTATGTCGAAAGAGGTACCTAGCCTGGTCCAGGGAGGCAAATAGGTTGGAGACTGCGGGAAATTGACATCCCTTTAGATTAGAGAATAGTACAGCGGGGCCTTGGTTGGCATAAACACGCCGCTGAATTTCCGCTGCCTCCAGATAGGGATCTACCTCTTGAGTGATCTCGATCAGTCTTCCGGCAGTTCTGAGATCTTGGACGGTTGCTCGAGTACTACGATGGGTCACGGTAAAGAAAGCTATTTTTTGAGGCTTAGTACTGAATCACTCACTGCTTCGCAACGCATTTTTGCACCTGCGTCGCGATGATTTGCGTGGTGGGGATAGGATAAACATAGCGGAAGCCCTAGACTGAACTTCAACGGTAACCCAGCAAAATTTAGACACCCGAATCGATAAGTAATGATGCCTGACCCTAATTTCGATGTCTCCGTAAATCTGACTCGCGAACCCAGTCCAGATCAATCCGCAGCGGATGTAGTCATTGTTGGCCTCCCACAGCAGGATAGCTTACCGACTAGTCTCAACGAATTCGATAAAATTGGAAATGGTTGGCTAACTCGTCTCCACGAATCTGGCCAACTCCGAGGCAAACCGGGTGATCTAACGCTGCTGGGAGTCCCGTCTAGCGAAGGACCCAAAATGCTGTTGGTCGCCGGGCTCGGTGATGCAGTTCATCATCGATCCGATGCCTTTGAAACCACCGCTGCTGCAATCAGGTCACTCTTAGATCGGCCGAGAGGATGTGTGGAGGTTCGTCTCGCTGAACAAGTCCCCGGAGAGCATCATGATGCGATCGTTGCTGGAGCAATGACTGCGTGTGAGGGACAGGCTTTATATCGGTCTGAGCCATCATTGAAACTGCCAACTCAAATCGCATTTCTCGGTGTGAGCCAAGCTCAGCTAGATCGTGGCCGAACAATCGGGCAATCTATTAATCAGGCTCGAAGAATGGTCAATGAGCCACCCGCAGTTCTGTATCCGGCATCGTTCGCTGATGCCGTGACCGAGTTATTTAAAGGCTTGGAAACGGGGGTTGAAGTTTGGGACGAGGGCCGACTGGCTGAAGAAGGTTGCCGAGCGATTCTGGCCGTTGGAGCGGGTTCCGCACGTCCCCCGCGATTGGTCATGATGCGACACAATGGCGGTGGTGACGAACCGCCGATAGCACTGGTGGGTAAGGGTGTTACTTTCGACAGTGGTGGCCTATCCCTAAAACCGAGTGAGGCCATGATGGATATGAAATGCGATATGGCGGGTGCTGCGACTGTAGTGGGTGTGATGTATGCCCTGGCAAAGCTTGGGGTCAAGCGAAACGTCATCGGCTTTTGTGGGCTTGCCGAAAACATGGTGAGTGGGACGAGCTACAAGTTGGGAGATGTGATTAAAACCCGAAGCGGTAAAACTATTGAGATACTCAATACCGATGCGGAAGGTAGAGTGGTTCTCGCTGACACCCTCGATGTTGCGAAGGGTTTTCAGCCTCAGTCCATTGTTGATCTGGCGACACTGACCGGTGCGTGCATGGTCGCTCTGGGA
>JAYYHM010000077.1:0-2545 GCA_036148415.1 Planctomycetota bacterium | reverse complement strand
ATCATGACCCTGTTCAATCAGATGTTTGGTTGCCTGATACCCTCCTAGCTCATTATCGACAGCCAGCGAATGAAGATCAGCATTTTCACATCTCCGTGCAACCAGCAACACAGGGAGATCATTCACCATTTCTGCGATCTGAGAACTTGATATGGTCCCACCAATCACAATCAGCCCATCGACACGGCGACCGACCAAGGCTCCAACGGCTCCCCTCTGTTCTGCCTTTTCCCAACGTCCATCGGTAAAGATGGGCGAATAGCCGGTACCCGAGAGTTCCGCAACCAAGCCTTGGGCAATGGAGTCATAAAAGGGACTCCCGATCATTTGTGTAACAACGCCGATCGTACTTGATCGCCCTGAAGCCAGACTTTGGGCTAAGACATTCGGTTGAAACCCCAACCGTTTCGTTGCGTCAAGGACTGCTTTTCTCTTGTCCGGATGGACCGCAACGGTGCCGTTGAGCACCCGTGAGACGGTACTCTTTGAAACGCCGGCGACGCGAGCAATATCTTGAATCTTGACAGTCTTCATACCAGGAAGAATACCACGCAAGAAACCGGTTTCAACAATTAATACATTGCAATTACGATGAAAAAACCCTAACATGAAACCGGTTTCATAGATCCAATTACATCAATCAAAGGTGTTTTCAACCCAACGAACCAAATGGAGTAAGATCTACGCGAAATATCAATCTGCGGATCAAACACACAAATCCTTCTATTGAAAAGCCCTCTCCATGAAGTGTTATGTATTCTCCAATGATTTTGCAAAGTACTATGGCTGCCTACTCCTTTGCCTACTCAGTACCGTGAAAGTTCATGCTCAATCTCGAGTCATCTTGAGAAAGGATGGTGATCGTTACCAACTGCTCGCTAATGGAGAGGTTTTCCAGATCAAAGGTGCTGGAGGGATCAGTCGATTCAAAGATTTCCGAGAGCTCGGTGGTAATTCTGTTCGCACTTGGGGAGTGGATGAACTCGGGAGGGTTTTAGAGGAAGCACATGAACATAACTTGATGGTTTGCGCGGGAATCTGGCTTGGGCACCAACGTCACGGGTTCAGTTATCAGGACTCGGAGAGCGTTTCCAAACAACTCCGAGAATCTTTGGCCGCAGTGGCAAAATACAAGGACCATCCGGCTCTTCTGCTGTGGGGTGTTGGAAATGAAATGGAGGGAGAAGGAAATGATCCATCGGTCTGGTACGCAGTCAATCACCTTGCGAGAGAAATCAAAAAGGTAGACCCGAACCACCCAACCATGACAGTCATCGCTGAACTGGGACCCAACGAAAACAAGCTAAAAAACATCGGAAAGTTCTGCCCAGACGTGGACATCGTCGGGGTGAATGCGTACGGAGGAATCGAATCGGTTCCGGAGAGATACCGAAGATCGGGTCTCCAGAAACCCTACATTGTGACTGAACATGGGCCTATTGGCCCTTGGGAAGTAGGAAAGACATCCTGGGGATCACCTTTCGAAGCAACCAGCACGGAGAAAGGTGAGTTCTACGCTCGTGGATATCGGCTCAATGCAATCGAAAACAGCCAAAATTGCCTTGGAGCTTATTCATTCCTGTGGGGGCACAAGCAAGAGACTACTGCGACTTGGTTTGGGATGCTTTTACCCGATGGTAGCCGATTAGCTGCGGCCGATGCGATGAGTGCGGCTTGGAACGGGAATGAGTTGCAACCAGCCTGCCCAAAAATCAGCGCAATCAAAATGATTAAAACGGATAGGCTCAAGGCCGGAGAACCCTTTGAAGCCTCGATACAAGTGGAAGACTTTGACCCGAAAGTGATGGAGATTCATTGGATTCTGAGAGCGGACTCGCGCACCATTGGCGTGGGAGGTGATCGACAAGAGGGCGAAAGAGAATTTCCTGATGCTGTGAAGAGCAATGGAAGCTCGGTCACTGTCACTCTACCTGAGTCCCCCAAAACCTTCCGACTTTTTGCGTACGTGCGAGACAGTCATGGTGGAGCAGCGGTAGCGAACGTACCGTTACGCGCAGGAGGAGTGATGAAACTCAGTAACACCATGCAGCCCGTCCCGTTACCCTATTTTATTTACCAAGAGGCTGATGGAGAGAGTGTTTTTGTCTCATCCGGCTACATGGGAAACGCAGCAGCAGTGAGCATGCAAGCGGACTGCACTGACAATCCCAAAAGTGGGAGTAGATGCCTAAAGGTCAAATACCAGAGTGGTGATGCCTGGGGTGGTGTCCTTTGGCAATCTCCCGCGGAAGACTGGGATGGAGAGCAGCCCGGGGGTGCCAACTTGAGTGGAGCGACCGAACTTGAATTCTGGGCGAGAGGAGAGAACGGAGGCGAGAAGGTTAACTTTGTATTTGGCTTGCTAGATGGTAACCAAGCTTATCGGGATACCGCGAAGGGAGAACTTAACGACGTGATTTTGACTAAAGAGTGGAATCGATACTCCATTCCGCTTCGCGGACTTGACCTCCGACAAATCAAAACAGGATTCGGCTGGTCACTCGCTGGCCAAGGGAAGCCAGTCACATTCTTTCTGGATGATATC
>JAYYHM010000076.1:0-3758 GCA_036148415.1 Planctomycetota bacterium | reverse complement strand
TGACGTAAAAATGATGATCGTATTGTCAAGTTGTTTTTTTTGTTTCAGAACTTCGACTATCGCCCCAAGACCTTCATCCACCTGCTCAAGCATCGCAGCGTACTGCAATCGCCACGAACTGGTCTTCTTCCCTTTCGATATCTCATCGACCGGTAGGTAATCATCGTCTTTGCAGTGTTTTCCCCTCGGCAGCTTACGATACTTGTCGATCAAATCATCTCTTGCCGCATGAGGAACATGCACGGCGTAGTGCGAAACCATCATGAAAAAAGGTTGTTCCCCGGCATACTTGGAAACGAAGTCAACCGTACTCCGCTGTAACGATGCCATTCTTTTTGGATCCTCGGGTGGCAGGGGTTTTCGATTAGCCAAGCTAACAAACTCTCCGTGGAAGTTACCATTATCGGCATTCCCATCAATCTCATCGGTTATGTCGTAACCAATGGTTTTCATCTGCTCACCGCTCATTCCCTTACAAAAGTGGGCGGTGATATATTCTCCGTCCGAACTTTTCACCACGTCAGCAAGGGAAATTTCAAATTGCCATTTCAGCTACCTCTCCAACGCAAGAACATCGTGAACGAAGGTGTATTTCAAACGTCCGGGCGTTTTCCCAAATTGAATACTCTTTCTTGATGGAGTGCATGTGGGCGCTGGCGCATAGGCGCAGGAGAACTTCATTCCTCGATTGGCTAGTTTTTCTAAATGAGGAGTTTGATGAAAATCACTTGCCGAATCGGAATCGGTGTCCATCATGCGCACAGATGTGTCAGCCCATCCAAGATCATCCACATAGAATAGGACTATATTTGGATACTCTTCGGCATATCCGGCTGCCGCAATACCCATGGTCAACAATGCAAAAATCAATCGCATAATCAAACTCTTAAAATCAGGGATCAGTAAGCCTAATCTTCGAATGTAACCTGCACCTCGATAATCCCAACCGCAGTCCCATCGCGGGGACGGACATTGATTCGAATTGCGTCACACTGAGTTGGAGCTGCTGGGTGAACCACATTGAACTGATTAGCACGCGTATCATACCGATCTGTTGTGTAAAGCTCGAAGGGTTTCCATTGCCCATTCTTTCGGACTTCCAGATCCCATTCTTCAGGGAGACGAACATCCCCCTGCCAGCGATCCATCCAAAAGACTCCAACACTACGTAATGAGCGTAGCCGATTAAATTGGCCGATGACCCATTGTTCTTTGCCAGGCTTTCCACGACTCGTCCAACGAGAAACCTGGTTACCACTCGACCACTCATCCACCTCACCGTCACCGATGGCATTGACAGTATCCTCTTGAGCAGTGTGTGAGGCAGTAATCTCTGCAAATACACTTTCCTGGGGTAACGCGTGTGGATCGAATACACTGAGCTCCTTGTCCCTCGGGAACCAAACCGTCATCGATGAGATTCCCCGATTGTTCCATGCATAATATGGCGTTAGCTTAAGCATATGGTTGACAGTTTCTCCATCAGAGTTCAAAGCCTGCACTGGAAGCTCTGTCTGGAAAAAAAATCCATGCTCCAACTCTGTTGGTGTTGTGATCGACTTAGACAACTGGGGAAGTTGATTTACAAAGAACCTCTGTGTCGGGCCTCCATTATCAATTCCCTCAGCACACATGACGAATGGCCCGCGGGTGAAAGCAATTCGGTTTTTATTCGCTTCAACTGAAGGATGACATTCTGTCACCCGTATCGGCATGGGCAGGTTGATTTCGATTTGATCACCCACATGCCATTCGCGGTCTACAGCAATAAATCCTTTATCCATTTTTAAAGATAGCTCCTCGCCATTGACTGTGACTTGAACGAAATCTTTGCTCTCATCGATATATCGATATAAAGATCCAGGAACAAACTGTTGGCGTGTCCAAGTTGGAATCCGAAGCCACAAACGAAAATGCTTTGGCTGTGCTGGATGAACTGTCAAATCGATTTTACCGTTTCTGGGATAATCGGTCTTCTGTTGGATACCCACCATCGTTCCCCCTAACTCAACTTCCGTGCTGCTGTTGGCATAAAAAGTAAGGTAGAGATTATCCTCATCGTGTGCGTACATCATCCCGGGAACTTGGGGCAGTAGCCTTGCCATATTGGATGGGCAGCAAGCGGTCCCAAACCACGGAGCACGGCCTGCTGTCCCATGATTAAAAGGATACTTGCCATCTGCTTCGAGTGGATTGACGTAAAAAAATCGGTTTCCCTCAAAGTTGACTGCGGCAAGGACATTATTCAACAGAGCCACTTCTGCAACATCCAAGTACTTTGCATCTTTATGCAGAAGAAACATACGATAGTTGAGAAGTACATTTCCCACCGCAGCACACGTTTCATTGAACGCGTCTGCATTGGGTAGCTCATACTCTGGTCCAAAGCCCTCAATCCCGTGAACCGCTCCCAGTCCACCCGTAAGATGCATGCGAGTATCGGTGATATTCTTCCAGATCTTATCCAACGCATTACCGTAAGCTGTTTCACCGGTGAGTGTTCCGATGTCAGCCATCGCCGAATATTGATAGGTGGCTCGAACAGCGTGACCCACCGCTTTCTTCTGCTCGATAACTGGTGCATGCTGTTGAGCGTATGTGGGGGACATCACGCCCTCACCGTCAGGAACATAGGTCACACCTCGTATCTCCAAAAACTTGCGTGCCATGTCCAAGTAGAGTGGATTGCCCGTCACTCGATACAGCTTTACTAACGCTAGCTCTAGTTCTTGGTGCCCAGTCGCCTGAAGAATGGGTTTCCCGTCGTTGTAATTCGGATCACCTTCGAAGATGACTCGGTTAATATGATTTGCACTCTTCTCGGCCACCTTCAGGAGCTTATCTTTCCCTGTTGCCTGATAATAGGCAACCGCAGCCTCATACAAATGACCCACGTTGTAGAGTTCGTGGCTGTGAACGATAAAGGCATAAGGCTTATCGCCCATCATATCCTTCTCGGTTCCCACACCCGTAGTGTGAGAGGGATAAAGGTAGCCATCTTTGTGCTGAGCTAAGGCCACCAAGTCTGCTAACTCATCAAGTTGATTCTCAAGATCGGGATCACGTCGTAGTTGAAGCAGGTAGGCTGCGCCCTCCATAACTTTATACAGGTCCGAATCGATAAAACGATGTGGTCGGTGATCCTCGACAGACTTTCCCGCAAGATAGTCACGAGCTGCCCGCAAATGCTCAACACCAGATTGAGTTCGCTCAAAGGCAAAGGGTACAAGGGTCTCACGTTGTGTTTCGAGCCGAGGTCTCCAAAAGCTACTGGTCAACTCTACGTCACTGAACGAGACGGGTTTGAGTGGGTAATCCGCAAACGTTGCAGAGCCGGTCAATAACAACCAAGCGATTGGTAACCATTGTCTGGAAATCACGGGAAGAAACCGTTGCATCATGGGTGAAATAGGTCCCTGAACGAAAACGAAAGGAACAGGTAAAGATCTATGATTCGTGCCAAAATGACGATTGATAATTCCAGTTAAATTCCTGTCCTTCAGAACAACCGTCAGGCCGCAGCGTTCACTATCATAGCTCGTGTCATAACCAAATATCCAAAATGGTTGACGCAAAATACATAATGCTCTTGAATCAACCCAATCGGGGTAGAAATGGTGACTATTCAGCTGCGCAAAAAGTTCACGCTCATCCATTTATTATTGCTTTCAGGAATCTGGCCCGCGGCTTATTTACAAGCTGAAAGTCGCCCCAACATCTTGTTCTGCATTTCAGATGATCAATCCTATATACACACG
>JAYYHM010000075.1:0-3510 GCA_036148415.1 Planctomycetota bacterium | reverse complement strand
TGCCGCGATTTCTGCAGCAGTTGGGTTTTCCAAGGTTCCCAGTTGGGTCACTGAGTAGCTCAACGAGTCGCCATCTGGATCAAAGAACACCGTCGCGAGGTCTCGGGTGATCGGAAGAGCATCCTCGACATCAGTGATGGTTCCAATTGGACTAATTACCTGCGGTGCATCCGGCGTATCTTCAACAAAGACATTAATTGCCTGAGCGGTGCTGTTTACCGGATCGGATGAATCAAATGCGGTGAGTGTCAATGCAACAGGGGTTGGTGAACCCGAGTAAGAGGGAAGCTCCAACCGGAGGGTATCCAGATCACTGATAGCAGGGTCTGGATTTGCAACAATCGATGCAACAACGATCCCGGAATCGGCCGACGCGACGGAGAAGGTCATCGGTTCACCATCGAGCTCAGTGAACCATGTATTCAAATCATATGTGAATACCTGTGGCACCGCTTTGCTTTCTGTGAAGCTAAGATCATCGTTTAGGTTCTCACCGTCCTTCGGTAGGTATCCTGGGACAGTATCAGCCCCAATGAACGCGGGCGGATCATTAACCAACTCAACCGTCACGATCACCTTACCCTGAGCGGTTGAATTCGCATCTCCACCCGTGGCAGGATCTTCTGACACCGTGTAATTAAATTCATCTACACCAAAGAACTGAGCAGGAGGCGTGTAAATAAGGTTTCCTGCTCCATCCTCAGTGATCGCACCTCCCTGAAGTGATGTTTCATCCGCAGAAACGAATAGCAGTCCCTGGGGTTCATCCGCAGGTCCGCCATCATCATTGCTAAGAAGATCAGCGATCAGAATCGTAGCTGGCGAGTTCTCGGGTGTGGTGACATTATCAACACCTGGTCTCGGTGGATCATTGACCGCGATAAGAGTGATTTCCACGGTACCCACTTCAACCGCAAGCTGAGGAGTTTGACCATCAGCGGGCTGATCCGAGACCACATACTCAAAACTGTCCGCACCGACGTAGTCCGCGGGCGGTGTGTAGGTAATGGTATTGTTAGCGGTATCAATCGAAAGCAAACCACCTTGCTCTGTTATCAATGGAGACCCACCGAACGAGGCGGAGAAGAAAATCAAGCCTTGGTCTGACTCGTTTGCTGGGCCTGGCAGGTAGTATGGGTCGATCAACTGAGCAGCGGTAAACGTGGTTTCTTCGTCCTCCAAGACGTCGAAGGCAACACTCACCGGACTGTTTGTCGCAAATGGAGCATCATTCACCGGATCGATCACCACGGTGACATCCAACGGCTTTGGACTAACAAGTTGAGTTCCGAAGGGTGAATTAAAATCGGTAACTCTTACGCTAAAGCTAGTGGTTCCAAAGTAATTCTCCTCTGGCACAAAGGTGAATGCTCCGAATTCATCAATCGTGACTTCCCCAGCAGTTTCACCAGCCTCGTCAGTCACTGTTCGAGTGCCAACATCTGGCCCATAGACTCGAACATCGTCACCATCTGGATCGATAATTCCATTGAGCAAACCACTCGCCGCATCAACAACCAGGTCCACCTCCTCTGAGGTGGAGAAGGATGGTGTGCTCTGGGCTTCGGTGATCTCAGGTGGCAACCCCGGAAGCAGTTGGATTGCATAATCCTCGACCTCTCCGCTTAGCGCTAAACCCGTAGGTGACAAACCGCCGTCCGCAGAAACACGGAAGCGTGCGTAGGTGGTTGTTGGAACAAACGGAAGCGGTGTCGTATCTGGCATGACGACAAAGTAGCTTCGACTTGAGTTTTCACCAGTGAACGAGTTCGAAACGTCCAGTGACTGGCCATCACGCAACTGATCTACTCGGCTGAAATTCTGAGAGAAGTCAGGCTGAGGAATGATCTGCTCGCCTGGGTCATCCCAGTCTCCATCGGCATTGAAGTCGATCCACGCCTCAAGAATCCCACTACCCGAGACATTCACGTCCACGATGAGTGGCAATCCAGCGTTGATCACGCCATCAGGATTGACTTCGCTTGTGAAGGTCACACCGTCTTCGTCATCAGCGCTGATCCTGACCGCCGCTTCTGTGGCAGTCGAGGCTGAATCGATAACAATGCCCGCGGGGGTTAGGGGACTTTCAAGAATCGCATTTCGAATCGCTTCAGCAATGGATTCGGCTGAGCTTGGATCCTCGGGTCGAATTGCATAGTGATCTTCATCGAATGCACCTTGACTACCGGTTTCTACGTCAAACTCAAGTGTGGTCTGATGGTTACCCAAATCGATGGTAATCGTATCACCATCCCGAGTTAGTGGGTCAATGGCGTCAGTATCGATTTCAATCAATGCTTCACCATTCTCGAATGAGGTGGTGAAGAGTGTACCTTCGCTCGAAATCACAATCGCAACATCATCACCCAAGGCAGATAGACCCGGTAAACCATCAGGGTTTGAATCCACTTTGGTGCCGAGTCTCAATGATCCACCCACTACGTGGCGAGCTCCATCATTAGAAGCTTGTGTTGCGTAACGGCCTGCGATACCGGAAAGCGGATCAGGAGCATCACCGTAATCGAACAGAGCGGTAGGCATCAGAATGGTGAACTTCGTCGACAAATCTTCACGATTCGATTTCAGCAAGTTACCTGCTTGATCTTTGATACCGGGCAGGAAGTAATTCGGTACCGTACCACCCAGAGCGGCAACTCCACCGAAGTATTCGGCGTTGCTCACAAAGAGGGTCTCTGCTCCCCGATCCGAAGCTGTGATCGTATCGGGCTGCGATGGATCGACTACTGCAGCGTTGATTGCTTCAACGATGGAAAGCTTCATCGCATTTGGATCGAAGGAAGGTGAGTAGTAAATCGGGTTCGCACCACCCGCAACACCCTCGACTTGAAGTGTTGGTGAAAGCGTCACATTCACAACCGTTCCAGCAATGTCATTAAGAATCACTCTTCCGGTCTTCACCAAGCTATTGGTTGATGGATCATAAACCTCCTCAAGCTGAGGAGCGATATCTAGTCCGATCCTGTTTTCGGGTTTATCGAGCACAGCGTGTAATGCTTCGCCAACCTCGATGGTGTCGGAACCTGGCTCGAACGGACTCGGAATATTCCCGGGCTGAACCCCACCGCCGCCTGTGATGGATTCAAACTCGTAGCGAACAGTGGTTGCACCTTGAGTGATTTCAAAGATCTCTCCATCACCAACAATCGCCACTCGAACGAACGCTCCATTAAGACCCGAAGCGTTCGGCGTGTTGCCAGTCGGATCAAACAACCCATCGACATTGACGCGTTCTGCTTCAATCAAGCCGAACGAAATATCACTGCCAGTAGCTAGTACCGTTGCAGTTAGCCCAGCTAACAATTGATTATTGATGGCGTTAGCGAGATTGGTTGACACAGCCAACGCATTATCAGTGAAGTTGTAAGGCACTGGAATAGCGTCTGGATAACGGACAGGCTGTGTGCCACCCAGATTCATCTCAAATACATGGGTATCGCCAAAATCATCGGTCAAGACAAGGACCGAACCATCTTCGGTCTGTACTCCCCC
>JAYYHM010000074.1:0-7067 GCA_036148415.1 Planctomycetota bacterium | reverse complement strand
AGGCCACCAAAATTCGAACTGACGCGGATGCGGACATTGAGAACGCGCGGGCCCAGCAACAACTGGCTGAACAGCAGAGAGATGATGCGAATAAGAAATTAGCAACGCTCTCACAGCAGTTCGACGAGGATCGAACTAGGATGAATATCGATAATGAAGAAAATCGTGATAAGCTCACGACGCTTTCGCAGGATTTTGATGCATTTAGGCAAACAGCTCGGACCGAGGCAAACCAGCTTGTTGGGAAGAACAAGCAGATGCAAAGTACGATCGACACGCAAAAACTTCAGCTAAACCAACTACGGGCAGACAAGTTTGAAACCACTCAAGGCGAAATTCGCTACGTCGTGGCTGGCGGTAATGTCGTGACGATTAACGTGGGTTCAGCTGACGCTCTAAGACCGGGAGTCACTTTTGGTGTCATCGATGGAGACGAAACACGTCTTCAAGACGCCAAGGTAAAAGCGACCATTCAGGTCAGTCAAATTCAAGGACCCCACTTAGCTCAAGGTAGAGTCGTTGCTCGGCCGAATATCGCGAGCCCTATCAACCCAGGTGATAAGAACTTTTCACCATTCTGGGCTCCCGGCCGTGTAGTCAAGATAGCGGTAGCTGGCGACATAGATATTGATGGTGATGGCAGAAGCGACAACTCTGCGATCAAGGGACAGATTCTTGCTGCTGGGGCGGAGGTTGCTGCTGAGATTTCCTCCACCGGAGCGGTGACGGGAACATTGGATCCGACCATTCGTTTCTTGGTAGTTGGACAAGACCCCGATTCGATTGATGATTCAAACGCCCAAGCAGTCGCCACCTTGGGCAACGTGAAAGCACGAGCAGCTGAACTTGGCCTTACGGTTATTCCAGCATGGAAACTCGAAGCCTATTTGAAGACGATAGACGACACGGTCACTACACCGCTAGGGTCGGCAGTTCGAGGCGAGGACTTCCCACCAGAGACAACGATCGACTCACGTAGGATCCCGAACGATAGAGCTCCCATTTACGACGCTCAGCAGGAAGGGATGCAACGTGGTAATCGCGTTCTTGAACCCTGATCTACCCTCTTCCAAATTCACAGATCATCTAAGCCTTCGGTTCTAGTCACCGAAGGCTTTTTTCTGAATTCCCCAAGATCCATAAACTCCTCAGGGAGCGCGGCTCACCAAATCCTTGCGATCCCACGCCACCCTCTCTATAACTTGGCGGAGCGATATAGGATCAGCACGTGGTTCATATGATATGGAATGGATGGAAATTGTTGGTGTCCAACTGAACGGTAAGCATCCACCAACCATTCATATTGCAAAGGTCGATTGAAAACGGTTCAACCGTCTGACATCAGACAGTCGCAGAGAAACTGTCTGAATTAGCCACTTCGATTCCTGCTCACCACCATTGATCGCTGTCATTTCAATTTAGAAACGGAATCTCAAGAAAAGCTTGTTTTCGTGTAATTTAGTTGCTGCCCTTCTGCTCATTGTTGCCGGCTGCAGCTCTTCAAGTGAATCCTCGAATTCAACACCTGCAACCTCCGAAAAACCTAAAGTGGCATATGTCACCAACGGGGTTGCATCCTTTTGGGTCATTGCTGAATCAGGTGTCAAACAAGGTGGCAGCGATTTCGACGCCGAAACTCAGGTGCTGATGCCGGCCGAAGGAATAAGTGATCAGAAAAGAATGATTGAAGACCTGATCACGAAAGGAATCGATGGCATTGCGGTGAGCCCCATTGATCCAGTCAACCAAACTGAACTACTCAATCAGGCAGCCGAGTACACGAAACTCATCACACACGATAGTGATGCTCCGGATTCGAATCGCCTCTGCTATATCGGCATGGATAACTATCTTGCGGGGAGGATGTGCGGGGAACTCGTCAAAGAATCAATGCCTGAAGGGGGCAAACTGGCGATCTTTATCGGAAGGCTCGAACAAGATAACGCCAAACGAAGAAGGCAGGGCGTCATTGATGCGATCCTAGGTCGATCCGAGGATCCGTCACGCTTTGACCCACCTGATGCTGAAATCAAGGAAGGATCATGGCATATCGTGGGGACGTATACGGATCAATTCGATAGAGCTCAAGGAAAAGCAAATGCGGAAGATGCATTATCACGTCATCCAGATCTCGGAGGGATGGTTGGACTTTTCGCCTACAACCCGCCCCTGATGCTTGAAGCACTCAAGCAGGCAGGCAAGCTTGGTGAGGTGAAGGTAATTGCATTCGACGAAGCTGATGAAACCTTGCAAGGGATTATTGACGGGACGGTACATGGAACCGTTGTGCAGAACCCATATGAGTATGGTCGTCAATCCGTACGCGTACTCGCTGGTCTGGTAAGGGGTGAAACGATGAGTGATTTGGGAATTCCCGAGAGTGGTTTCTTAAACATTGAAGCAAGTCAAATCCGCAGTGATAACGTCGAGGAATTCTGGGCTGAACTCAAGAAGAATCTTGGAGAGCAATAAAGCAGCGATGACCGAATCTTCGACTGTTCCGTTTTTGCAAGCCTGTGACCTTACCAAGAGTTTTTCAGGGGTCAAAGCTTTGCGCGGTGTCACACTGGAAGTGGAAAGGGGTGAGGTACACGCTGTCATCGGGGAAAACGGTGCAGGGAAGAGCACTTTGATGAAGATTCTTGCAGGGGTACAACCGCAGGATGAAGGCCAAATCCTCATCAACGGCTTGGAAGTTCCCTTGAAAGGAGTTGATCAAGCGTTGGAGCAAGGGATTGCCTTGATCCACCAAGAATTGAATTTGGCGGACAATCTTAACGTAGGTTCAAATATCTTTCTCGGTCGTGAGCCGACTCGATACGGATTGATCGACTCAAATCAGATCTACTCGGAGGCATCGCAGTATCTGAAGATGGTGGGTCTTGAAATCGACCCTCGCACACTCGTGGAAAATCTAACCATTGGTGTTCAGCAGATGGTGGAAATCGCCAAAGCGCTCTCCGTCAATGCCCGCGTCCTGATTATGGATGAACCCACAAGCAGCCTATCCCAACTGGAAACCGAGGAACTTTTCCGGGTTATCTCCAACCTGAAATCTCAGGGAGTAACAATCATCTATATCTCTCACCGATTGTTTGAGATAAAAGAAATCGCAGATCGTGTTACGATCCTCAGGGACGGTAAGAATGCGGGGCAACTCGAAAAGGATGCAATCACGCATGATGCCATGGTGGAAGCCATGGTGGGTCGGGACATTTCTCAGTTCTACTCAAGAGAAACGCGTGAACCTGGTGAAACCGTCCTCTCCGTTCAAGCACTGCGCACTCAGACCTGGCCTCAGCATGAAGTCAATCTAAAGGTGCGAGCGGGTGAAATGGTGAGTATAGCTGGGCTTGTTGGCGCGGGCCGTACTGAGCTTTTACGTGCCATCTTTGGTGTTGACCCATCATCATCGGGGATTATCACTCTCTCTGGTCAATCTTTAACCAAACATAACTGCCGCACCGCCATCAATTTGGGCATGGCCATGATTCCGGAAGATCGCAAAAGCGAGGGCCTGATTCTTGAGACAGGTTCCCGAAACAATATCGGATTACCCGGCTTAGACAGGCACCGAATCAATGGTATTTTCGTCAATGCCGCCAAAGAAAAATCTGACGCAGAGCGGATGAAGAGGGAGATGCGTATCAAGAGCGCCCACGATTCGCAGCCAGTCCAATATCTGTCCGGTGGTAACCAACAAAAGGTGGTTATCGGTAAATGGCTTTCGATGAATCCTACGATTCTTTTGCTAGATGAACCCACAAGAGGAGTGGATATCGGCGCGAAGCAAGAAATCTATCGCCTAATGGAAGAACTTACTGCAAAGGGAGTAGGGATCCTTTTCGTCTCGAGTGAAATGGAAGAAGTACTCAGCATGTCCGATCGAGTATTGGTAATGCATGAAGGTCGGATTGCCGGTGAGCTAACACGGGATAGGGCATCGGAGGAATCGATCATGCACCTTGCAACAGGCGGTCAACCATCTGCTCTCATGACAGAGGAAAATAATTGATGAAAAAAGTCTTAGGCATCTTTCTTCTACTCGTTTTCATTTGTGTCGCCACAGCTCTCCTGAGTGATCGATTCCTGACCGCGTTTAACATTGAGAACCTCATACGCCGCAGCGCCCTCTTCGGGATCCTTTCCATCGGGGCTGCATTTGTGATCATTACCTCAGGTATTGATCTTTCGATTGGATCTGTTGTCTGCTTGATCGGCTGTCTACTGCCATGGATGCTGGTCGAATGCGAAATGTCAGTGCCAATGGCATTGACGATGGTGACAGGGATTTCACTATTTATTGGTTTGACTCACGGACTGCTGATCACAAAAGTGAAACTGCAACCCTTCGTGGTGACTCTATGCGGCTTGCTTTTCTATCGAGGTCTAACGCGTGGACTGGTGAAAGATCAAACACAAGGCTTCAGGGGAGAGTTTTCATCTCTTCGGTCACTTTCACAGGGACAACTTGCCATCCCCGGCACAGATTTTGGCATTCCCAATCCATGCCTGATTCTAGTATTTGTGGCCATTCTTGCGATTATCCTTCTGAACTTCACTGTCTATGGACGCTACATGCTCGCGCTCGGCAGAAACGAGACAGCGACACGATTCAGCGGCATTAACACAGATCGAATGACGATACTCGCCTACGTCATTTGCGGGCTTCTCAGTGGGCTTGGGGGAATGCTATTCGTATTGGATGTTGGAAGTGCTCAACCCGTCGACTTTGGAAACTTCTACGAGCTCTATGCGATCGCAGGTGCTGTACTGGGTGGATGCAGTCTCCGTGGTGGACAAGGCACCATCATTGGTGTGGTCATTGGAGCAGCGGTCATGCAAGTACTCAAAAACACGATCACTCTTGTTGATGCGATACCCACTAACATCGAATACGCGGTGATTGGCGCTGTGATTCTTGGGGGCGTTGTGACCGATGAATTAGTGAAGAGTTTCGCCGCTAAACGCAGAGCCAAACTCGGCAAATGAGTAATCTGGGACACCTTGTCAAAATACCCTGAGCCTCTCATCCGTTGCAAATCAAACTGCTGTTCGGATCCTGACGAGTGCCTGAACATCCTTGCTCGAGGGAATACTCCAATAAAACACATGATTTGGTGACCGAGGAGCGTCTCGCGACATGGTGAATTATGGGGTGGCAAGTTACACTGCAGGCATGATGAACGAAAGCAATCCTGAATCCATAGATTCCTTCGACCAACTCGATCTCTCACCGGTAATGCAAAGAGCACTGAGCCAATCGGGTTTTACGCAGCCATCGCCTATCCAAGGACAACTCATCCCGCTAGCTCTAGAAGGCGAGGATGTGATCGGACAAGCACGCACAGGCACCGGAAAAACGGCGTCCTTTGCTATCCCAATCTTAGAACAGCTGGATGACCTTGATGAGTGCAGAGACCCCCAAGCCATCATCGTTGTCCCGACACGTGAACTAGCTGATCAGGTCGCTCGTGAAACCGAGAAACTCGCTAAAGGGGTAGAAACAGAAATTGCGGTTCTCTCGGGAGGGAAAAATCTTAACAAGCAACTCCGCCAGTTGGAAAACGGCGTGCAAATCGTTGTGGGAACCCCCGGCCGTATTCATGATCATCTTCAAAGACGTTCACTTCGCACCAGCAGCGTATGGTGCGTTGTGATGGATGAGGCGGACCGAATGCTCGATATCGGTTTTCGTCCACAAATCGAAAGAATCCTCCGAAAATGCCCCAAGGATCGGCAGACGTTACTTCTTTCGGCCACACTCCCAACAGGCGTTCGTCGACTTGCTGAATCTTACATGAGCGAACCGATTGTGATCGATTGCAGTAAGAATGACATGGCCGTGGAAACGATTGAGCAGCACTACTTCACGGTTGCCCAAGATCGAAAATCCGATCTCCTTGATCATTTGCTGGAGAGAGAGAGTCCCGAACAGACCATAATATTCTGTCGAACCAAGCGTGGCACCGATCGCTTGTATCGCCAACTTAGTCACCGGCACACCGACTGCGGCAGTATGCATGGCGACATGGCGCAGCGTGAAAGGGACCGAGTGCTGCAGAGACTTCGTGACGGGAAGCTCAAGATATTGGTGGCGACGGACGTTGTGGGCCGAGGAATTGACATCAGCACCATCTCTCACATTATTAATTATGATGTTCCCCAGGACTGCGATGATTATGTTCATCGCGTAGGGAGGACAGGAAGAATGGGACGTGATGGAATCGCTTTCACGTTTGTCGTTCCGGGTGAGGGCGAATTCCTCACCAATATTGAACGAAGAATTAATAAGCAGCTGATGCGAGATCAAATCGAAGGCTTTGAAGCAGTCGCGCCGCCGCCTCCTGTGCAATCAGAACAGCAAGCACCTGCGTCAACAAAACGCAAGCTAAATCCGATGTATCGCAAGGTTCGGAGACGTCGATAGAGGGCATCCAGCTAATTCCTATAACAAGAGAACCAACGCCTTCCCAATTTTGAACTGGTATACTTTTCTCGTTATGTCAGGCCGCTGTCGCCAACCGCCGATTTGCCAAAAAGTCATCCAAGACAAATGTTGACCTGTATCCTTAGTTTTAGCTTTTGATCACAGCCAACGACAACACAATAACGTTACACCTCTGAATGACTGATTGGTTTTTCGGCTAGAGAAATCCTCAAGTCTATTCATCATCTCCGCGTTGCAGACATCCCATGTCCTCTTTTTTTGAAGCGCCTGATCCAGAATTCATTGCAACTCACGCCAAGGGACCAGAGGGAAAGCTTCCCTTGAGTGACGAGATTCTTAGAACTTGGAGCAGCGGCGACCTGTTCGGGCTGACGCAGAGCGTTGGGATGGGCCTGGATCCCAGTAGAGCTCTCGGTGACCAATATCTCATATTGAGTACACAAGGCGGGGTTCGCAACCCAGACGGAAGCCCAGTTGCACTGGGCTACCATACGGGCCATTGGGAAGTTGGACTGTTGGTTCAAGCCGCAGCAGAAAAAATAACAGAAAACTCTGGTGTACCCTTTGCTGCTTTCGTGAGCGATCCGTGTGACGGCAGAAGTCAAGGCACGAAAGG
>JAYYHM010000073.1:0-2768 GCA_036148415.1 Planctomycetota bacterium | reverse complement strand
CAATATCATTGTCAATGATGAGATTGATCGGAGTTGCACCCTGTTGCTCAGCGATCGTTGCTAATGCAAAATTTTTGAACCAGACGCCTGCATGGAAAAGTGTGGGTTGATGACCCGACATGATGATTGGGCGTCCTTGAGATGAATGGATCTCAGGAACATCGCGATACTGGCTTGTAAAACTGATTGCTTCATCATGAAGATAGCGTCTAGCTCGCTCACGTAGATCGCTGAATACTTTTTGGTCAGCCTGCCTGGATCGGTTTTCAGAAATTAACCCCGCTGACTCACTCAAGGCTGGGCTGATCAGTGCTTGTCCATGTTCGGATGGAGCACGGTACTGAGTGTAAGAACTCGTTTGTTGACTTGTTGCACCTTGGGATCGATCGAGCGTTGGACTCAACGCATGATCAGGTCGATTTGTGGCGGCTTTCGGCTCGGATGAAGGTTCCATTTTGTCGACAGAAATTCTCTGCTGATTCATGGTTGCGATTCATCCTTGTGCAACCAATTGTTTAGGTGTCGTTGTCGCCCAGGTTCAGTTCTACGAAGTTCTAGATCAATCACACCAAGCTTGCCCTAAAAATGGCCGTTACCAAATCAAGGTTTTTCTTAAGATTAATCTTCAACAGTGCTTGCAAGGATTTCGCCGCGAGTCGGAAATACCACATCGGGATTTCTTATCGAGCTTATTGCTCGGTTGAGTACTTCGCGGTAGTAGTTTAATCGCGTTTCCGCTTCGTCAAGAACGCCACCGAAGGAGCGATTAAGATCCAAGTAGATCAGAGGAACCGGGATCTCCAGAATTTGCAGACGAGATGCAGCAGCTTGGACCCAGAGTTCCAGCGGCATTGCATAGCCCGGATCGGTGATATGCATTTTCCGTAATGCCTCGGTTCGATAAGCTTTGAATCCGCAGAATGCGTCGGTGAGTTTTAGTCCCAGTTGGGCGTTGATTTCTTCGGTAATCTGGCGATTAATCGCGTACCTTTCCGGAGGAGGTTCGCTATCGTCCTCGAAGTATTGAAGGTAGCGACTCCCTGAAACTAAATCAGAGCTAGCGGCGGCGCGGATGAATTCAGGAATCCGCTTAGGTTGATGCTGTCCATCGCAATCCAGCGTGACAATCCCATCGTAGTGGTTGTCGATTGCGTAACGGAAAGCGGAAATGAGAGCCGCTCCGTATCCTCGATTTCGCTGATGAGTTAAGACTTCTACCCCATTGCAAGCAGCTAATACATCTGCCGTTCCATCAGTGGATCCGTCATTAACAATGAGGATGTCATCAGCGTATTGCTTGACTTCCTCAATCACTCCCGCCACCGAATCCACTTCGTTGTATACAGGCAGGGCCGCCAGCCATTTTTCTGATTGATTCATGCTTTCCCTTGGACCAACGCACTGGGAGGCGAGTGTTACGGGGTTAAGAAAAGATTCTAGAACTGTTTAGTCAGCGGTCAATGTTTTGGGCCACTGCTCAACACTGAGTTACCGGATCGGACTCGATTTTACTCGGCCAAATCCTCAAATCCGGAAATTCTTTCCCGAGTTTTGTCGCGAGTTGTTCCATGGCGAAGCGTTCGCTGGCGTAATGCCCAAGCAGGATCAGCCCCAAACCCTGAGCTTTCGCCTCCAGACAGGTGTGGAAAGTAGCTTCCCCGGTCACCATGGCATCGCAACCACAACGGACGGCATTGCCCACAAAGCTTCCTCCGCTACCGCAAGCAAATGCAATTTTCCTTATTTTTTGCTTTGGGTTACCGACAAAACGTGCTGGCGGAGCTTGAAGCGAATCCGCCGCCTTCCTCGCTAAATCGATGAGTTGCGTCTCCTCAGGAAGGTGCCCATACCGGCCAGAACCGATTTGCTCTTGTGAGATGGTCTTAGAATTGGATGGGCTCGCCTCCTCCCTGGGTTGAAACTCCACCAGGGGTTTCACATTCTGGATATCAAGTTTTTGGCACCACTGTTGATTGATTCCTTCCTGTGCTGAATCGTAAGCCGTGTGTGCGCTGTAAACAGCGATTTGATGCGCTATCAGGCGGAGCAGTAGATTCCCTGTTGTGGTGTCTGAGGTGATACGTTTAAGGGGTTGGAAGGGTAAAGGATGATGCACAACAATAAGATCGGCTTTATGCTCGATGGCTTCCGTCACGACATCGGGCGTAATCGTCAAACAAGTCATGACACGACCTATCTTTGAGCCACGATCACCAACAAGGAGACCTACGTTATCCCAAGATTCCGCCAGCTTCAGGGGGGCAACCTTGGAAAGGAAACCGCAGAGGGTATCAAGAGGTAGCATCGAAGGTTTTACCGTAACGCAGAGGGACGAATCGAGGGATAGGAGATAGATAAAACGAATCGAAGTGGAACGCGACTTCTACGAAAAAAGGCTTGGTCCACTACCAAGCCTTCTTTGATCTCTGTTTACTATTCTGAATCACTTGGGTGCAATGATGCAGAGCATTTTGCGTCCATGCTGTTGTGGTGGAGTTTCAATTTTGCCGAACTCAGACAGTGTCTCCACTGCCTTCGCCATGATCTTTTGTCCCTCCTCCACATGTGCCATCTCACGGCCGCGGAAAAGGACACTGACCTGTACACGATCCTTGTGCTTGAGAAACTTTTCGGCCTGACGCAACTTGGTACGAATGTCTTCTTCACCGGTTTTGGGACGAAGTCGAATCTCTTTTGTCTTCGTGTGAGCTTGGCCCGCATTGCGTTTTTTGTTCTTGTCGTACTTGTACTTGCCGTAATCCATGATC
>JAYYHM010000072.1:0-7649 GCA_036148415.1 Planctomycetota bacterium | reverse complement strand
AATCGATCAGTCGACCTATCCTCATATGATCAGGAGGATCCAAGTTGAAGGTCCTGAGCGAATACCGCGTGAGGCGTTTCCCGACAGTCATCATCGGGTGATTAGGCGTGTCGCGAACCGGTCAGGCGCGGGATGGAAGGATGTTGAAATTTCAGCTATTGAATCGTTGAATCCAATTATGACACTGGCATTTAGGAGGTCTGTTACCGATTCGGAATTGGTGCGTTACGCTGGTCTCGTCAGGCAATGTACCGATCGAGGCTTGAGTTATTTCGAGGGAATGCAAACCGCTTTGGCAGCCGTACTTGTCTCTCCGAATTTTCTATTTCGGATCGAAAAGCCGGATGCCTCCTCGAGGATCGAGAAAGACGGTAGTATTGAGTTAACACCGACTCAATTGGCGACACGCCTCTCCTATTTTCTATGGAGCAGTATGCCGGACGCGGAGCTCAACCGGTGGGTGGATAAGAATGATCTCAAGGAAGAGATGGTGTCCCATCAGGTTGGACGTATGCTTGCTGACGCGAGGTCGCGTTCATTGAGCGATCAGTTTGCAGCGCAGTGGTTTGGGCTGCGTAATCTGGTAGAGCATGATGTCGATGCAGAGCTCTTCCCTGATTTTAGTCCGGCTTTACGCGAGGCAATGCGTGAGGAGACTAAGCAGCTGTTTAATCACGTGCTTCAAGAGAATCGGCCGATTTCGGAACTACTAAGCGCGGATTACACCTTCGTGAATGAGGCGTTGGCGAAACACTACGGTTTAACGGGAGTCTCAGGCGACTCGTTTCGGCGGGTCTCACTGGTGGATTCGGGGAGACGGGGCCTGCTCACCCATGCGAGTATTCTAACGCTGACCAGTTACCCGCGCCGCACATCACCAGTCCAACGAGGGAAGTGGATCCTTGAGAACATTTTCGGAACACCTCCGCCAGATCCCCCGGCTGGAGTTCCGACGTTAGAGGAATCATCAGTTTCCACGGTGGCTTTGACATTAAGAGAGCAGATGGAGGTTCATCGGCGGAATCCAGCTTGTGCAGCCTGTCATCGGGTGATGGACCAGCTAGGTTTCGGGCTCGAGGAGTTTGACGCAGTCGGTGCATTTCGGCTGGCATCCAATGACGACGGGGAAAGGGCAATGGATAGCAGTGGCGAACTACCCGGAGGGATTCGTTTTAAGGGTGCTTCGCAGTTGAGTAAAATTTTGAGTAAAACTGAGAAGACCGCGTTCGCTCGAACGGCTACCGAGAAATTACTCACGTTTGCTCTTGGCAGGGAGTTACGCCCTAAAGACAGATGCGTTGTCGACGAGATCTTGGCGAACACCCGATCGGATCATTACCGATTAGGAGATATCGTCCGCGAAGTGGCATTAAGTCGACCGTTTCGATTTTACGATTGGGATTCAGAGTCACCCATCGTTGAACAAGTAGAATAAGAGCTCAGGACATTGGGGATTTATGTGTTGAGAAACGACAAGCTACATCCGAGGAATGATTAGATAACGGTTTATGAAGGCATCGGAAAATGAAAAACAAAACAAAAGCATTGCCGGACACGATGGTAAAATCCAAAGATGGTCGACTGCTTCGGCGCACTCTGCTGCGTGGTTTTGGAATATCCTTGGGACTACCTTTGCTCGAAGTGATGGCCCCCCGCACACTCGCAGCGGAGAATGAGGATGCCTCCAAGACTCCCACGAGGATGGCATGTGTATTCTTTCCAAACGGAGCCATCATGCCCGACTGGAAGCCGATAGGAGAAGAGAAAAGCTGGGAGTTATCCAAGACCCTGCAGGCACTCCATCCATTCAAGTCGAAACTGAATGTGATACAGAATCTGGCTCACGATAATGGGCGAGGCTACGCCGACGGTGCAGGGGATCATGCAAGGTGTGCAGCCACCTACCTCACAGCGTCCCGACCGGTGAAGACAAGCGGAGCCATCCGATTAGGTATTTCCGTGGATCAGATTGCAGCCTTGGAGCTCTCCGGGAAAACGAAACTGTCGAGCATCGAGCTTGGTTTGGAACCGAGTCGTAATGCTGGTAGTTGTGATAGCGGCTACAGCTGCGCGTACTCATCTAATATCTCTTGGAGAAGCGAAACTCAACCGATGCCTAAGGAAGTGACTCCCCGTATGGCGTTTGACCGCATGTTTGGTAGCCCGGAGATGGGGACTCGCAGGCAGCACAACCTGCTGCGTCAAAGTATTCTAGATGTAGTCCGAGAAGACGCTCGGCAGTTGATGCCCAAGGTCAGCGATACTGACAAGCGTAAACTGGATGAGTACTTTTCTAGTATTCGAGATATCGAGTTGAGGATTGAACGCTCCGAGCGAGAAGACCAACAGGCTCTTCCCGATTTAAAAGTACCGGAAGGTCGAGTCGAAGCGTTCCGGGAACATGCGAGATTGATGTACGACATGATGGTCATTGGGTTTCAGACCGACACCACTCGTATAGCCACCTTCATGCTTGACAATGCCGGTGGAAATCGACGCTACAGTGAGATCGGTATCAAAGACGCTCACCATCAAATGAGTCATCATCGTAATCAACTCGATCTAGTCGAGAAATTGCAGAAAATCGATCAATATCTGGTTGAGCAATTTTCCTACTTTCTCGGGAAGTTAGATAGTGTGAACGAAGGTGACCACACATTGTTAGACAATTCGATGATTCTCTACGGCAGCGGTATTAGCGATGGGAACCGGCACCGGCACGAGGACCTTCCCATTGTTTTGGCAGGGAGTGCCGGTGGGCGAATTGAAACGGGGCGATTGATTCAACCGGAAGGGAAAGAGGTCCCGATGGGAAATCTTTTCCTATCGATGCTAGATCTGATGGGATCTCCAGTGGATTCCATTGGCGATAGCAGCGGGAGATTAAAAGAGTTAGTCTAAAGAGGCAAGCAAGTGATTCAGCCATTCCAGTAGGACCGATCTTGCGAGTTGCGTGTCATTTTAAACTCAGGACCTACCTCCTTAGATGAACCCAAGTAGTAAAACGTCTTTCGAAATTCCATCGTCACTGCAAGAGCAATTACGTCACTTTCGGCGTCGACTATGGTTCTTGAAGTTGGTCGAAGCGGGTGCGTTCTCGGTTATTGGCTTCTTGCTGGGGTTCTGTGCTGTTTTTGTTTTGGATCGCCTTGTGGATACTCCGAAAATGATTCGGTGGGGTGTCTTTGGTTTATCTGTCATGGCAAGTCTATCCATACCGTTTGCTTTGGAACGCTGGGTTTGGCGGCGGCGTCGCTTTGAGCAGCTCGCAAGACTACTCGCTCAGGCCCGGCCGATTGTGGGTGACCAGGTTCTGGGTGTTTTGCAATTGGCCGATGATATTTCGGAGCAGCAACGATCACCTATTTTGGTCAATGCAGCGATTCGCCAAGTAGGCCTTCAACTTGAGGGACAGGATTTTGCGAAATGTCTGACAAATACTCGAACTGTTCGGCGCGTCAACCTCATGGCTGCCCTTTTGGCGATAAGTTTCCTTTTATTTGCCATCACCACTGATGCGGCTACGAATGCATTGGCGAGATACATCAGACCCTGGTCCGATGTGGATCGCTATACATTCGCTCAACTCAAATCAGTCAGTTCGCCGATGGTGGTAGCGAAAGGTGAAACGATTAACTTCCAGCTGGAATTCGCGCCATCGAGTAGATGGAGACCGGACTCAGCCCAATTAAAAGTCGCGTCATTAGTTCGGTATTCTGCTAGCGAGACTGAAGGATTATTTCAGTTCGAAATACCGGGACAGATTGATCAGACAACGCTCGACTACTCGGTAGGTGATTACCATAACCAAATCGTGATTGAACCAGTTGCTCGTCCCGAAATGAAGGCGCTGGTTGCCGCGGTAGAGCTTCCGGCTTACCTCCAGCGTCAGGGCGATCAAAGTTTTGAGGTCAGAGGCGGAACACTGTCCATACTTGAGGGGAGCCGTTTGACTCTGAGTGCGGAGATGTCAAGAGATTTAATCAGTGCAAAAATCAACACCACCAAGATAGAACCGACTGGAAGCACGTTGGAACTACCGGAACTGCACGTGCTTGAGGACAATGAGATTCAATTCGATTGGGTCGATCGATTTGGACTAGCCGCGGAAAAACCCGTCCGTTTGCAGCTCGAAGCGATTGAGGACCAGCTTCCTACCTTGGTGTGTGAGAATCTTCCTTTGCGAAAAGTCTTGTTGACAAATGAGGTTTTAGCCTTTGTGGTGCGGGCCTATGATGATTTTGGGGTAGGGAAAGTAGGTTTGCAGTGGTCTGAGGCGAATGAAGAGGGAATCGGTAAACCGTTGGGAGAGAGCCTGCTTGGGGCGGGAGGTCCTGATGTGGAGAGTTTGGAATTGAAGGCGACTTTTTCAGCGGCTGAACAGATGCTTGAAGCGAGCTTCGTGGCCGTCCAAGCCTTCGTTGAAGATTATCATCCCACTGGGCATCGTCAGTACTCGGCCGCATCTTTTTTCCAGATCTTAGATAATTCGGATCACGCAGTTTGGTTGATGTCTGAATTGGGACGCTGGCAACAAATGTCCCTCGACGTTCGTGATAGGGAATTACAACTGCATCAAACGAATCTCGAGCTTCAGGGTCTACCCGAAGAGGAACTTCCGACCGCTTCGGTGCGGGAGAAAATCTGGAAACAAGCGGAACAGGAAAGCGCAAATGGTAGGCAATTGGCAAATCTCGTTCGTGCGGGCGAGGGACTACTTCGAGAAGCGATGCGTAACGAGGAGATCAGCGCAGAGTCCCTTGAAGAATGGGCGGAGATGGTGCAGGTTCTCAAAGAGATTTCTGCCCGGCGTATGCCTAAAGTGGCTGAGCTACTAGATAGGGCCTCCAAGGCTGGTAACGCCGACGGAAATTCAAAGGAAAAAGATGGTCTGCAAGCTGGGCGAAATCGTCTTCAACAGACCGCGGGTGGTGATCCGAATCAGAACCCCAAGGAAGAGGATGAGAAGCCGTCCACACCCTCGGTTTCTGACATCGAGTCAAGCCAGTTGGATTTGGAAAATCTACCGAAGGGAAAGACACAAAAACAGAAGTCACAGCAGGGACGGCTTGGTTTGGCTGACACCAAGCTGGCTGGTAACGCCGCGAGCGAATCAGAGAGTTCCACGCCAACCGAGGAGTTAGATCAGGCTGTAACCGAACAGGAAGGTTTGTTGGATGAGTTTGAAAAAGTTTCAGGGCAGCTCAATGAGATCATGGGAAACCTTGAGGGCAGTACGCTGGTAAAACGGCTGAAATCTGCGTCGAGAAAGCAACAAAAGATTGCGCTTGGTCTTTCTCGACTCATCGCAAATGACTTTGGGGTTCCGGATCGAGAAAAACATGCTGACCGAGACGCCTTTGTATCTCTCGCTGATATGGAGTCAAAGGCAAGTCTCGAGGTGTCTGATCTCATGGATGACATGACTGCCTATTATGAGCGTAGCGGCCAGCAATTGTTACAGCGTGTACTACAGCAGATGAAGTCGGAAGATGTGACGGCGGGATTGAGGGATCTCGGAATGGAGCTTAGACAGCAGAATGGCCTTTCCATTTCACAAGCTGAATATTGGAGTGACAACTTAGACCGCTGGGCGGAAGATCTTGTCGAAGTCACACAGTCGGGTGCCTCACCGGGCGGAAAACCAAAGGGCAGCCTACCACCAGGGATCGTTCTTGAAGTACTGCAGATCCTTGATGGTGAAGTGCAACTGCGAGAACAGACACGCGTTGCTGAGCAGAAGAGGTCGGTCGTAACCGACACCGAACATATGAATGATGCGAATCGGCTTGGGGAATTGCAGCAAAGTTATCAGGAACGTGTCGATAGCCTGGTAGATCAGATCCTTGAATTGCCAAACGCAGAAGGTGATTTTGCGAATGAATTGAATCTGTTTGGTCAGGTCTCTGGAGTGATGCAGGAGGCAACGGAAATACTCTACAAACCACAAACCGGACCAACCGCGATCGCAGCGGAAACCGAGGCGATAGAACTTTTGCTCAAATCCAAGCGTTTTAACCCTAATGCAAGTGGTGGCAGTGGCGCTGACCCAGGTGGTGGTGGCAGCGGAGACACGGAAGTGGCTGCGTTGGCATTGGTCGGCGCGGGAGTCAACGCGAAGCAGACAACGAAGGAATCCGAAGTGACACAGGCAACGGGGCTGACCGATCCCGGGTTACCTGAAGAATTCCGAGGAGGTTTAGACCAGTATTTTGATCGCCTTGAGAGATGGAAAGGCAAATAAGCGTCATGAAGAGATGTCTTGTTGTGTTGTTGAGCCTAAGCGTGAATGCTGTTCTCCGTTCTTTCGATGGTGCCAGCGTGCTCACGGCACAGGTGGTGCATTTCAGTGAAGAATCTTTCGACAAAGGGACGTTCTTTCAATTGCCACTGCTACAGGCAAGACAGGAGTGTTTGGATTCCCTCACGGCCCGACTGAAGAGAATGAGTGATGCTTCGGATCTGACCCAGACTCAGCTCGAGAAACTACGTGTCGCAGGGCAGGTGGACATTCACCGTTTTTTTGCTGACTACGACTCCTTCAAAGGGGGGATTTATTTTGGGAATATCCAGCGAGATCAGTGGCAAAAGCTTTCCGTAGAGTCCAGAGCCGCTGCAAAGCCGTTTGGCCGGAGGTTCTTGGAGGGATTGCATCAGGATGGGTCCCTTTTCACTAGGCTCCTGCACCAGACCGCCAAGCCGGATCAGTTAGCTTCAATTGCTGCTTCAGAAAGGGATGCGGAACTTGAAAAATTTTCCGAACAGATCGATGATGCGTTACTTGTGGTTGGCAGGCAGGTTCCTTTGACAGTGGAAACACGTGCCGAAATTAAGAAGCTTCTGCTTGCCAATGCGGATCCACCACCCTCTTTTGGAACACATATATCACTCTACTTTGTGCTCGCTAGAATGGGTCAGATCGAAGAGGAACTCCGAAGTATGTTCAATGAAAAGGATTGGCTTGCAGTGAAGACATTGATTTCGGCTGGAAAGGTTTGGACGAAGTAGGCCCTTGGAGAGCTGAACCCAGCAGGTGGTGTATCAGCCGATCCCGAGACAGAAAAGTTGCAGGTTGACGAAGCGCGGGGATTTGGACTTGAGGAATGGGAGACAGTTTTTGTCAGAAGAGAGAAAACAGAGGTTCCCGTTGATGTGTACCTTGTCGAATATCTTTAGCTTCTTGCTAATCGTCCTCTGCGTATTCGTATCGCCCGCTGAGTCTCAATCCCTACGGATCCAGACCGGTGATCCAGTGCCAAGGGACGTGCGCGATCTTTACGATCGGGGTCTTCAGTATCTATCAGCGAGTCAGGATGATGAGGGCTGTTGGCCCTCCGGTCATCGTGGCGCTGGGGTTGCCGGTATGGGGTTGATGTGCTTCCTCGCCTCTGGTGAGGATCCGAATTTCGGGCTCTACTCCGCTAATGTTCGTCGTGCTATTCGTTACATACTTCTACAGCAGGATCCTGAAACAGGTTATTACGGGCAAAGTATGTACCATCATGGCTTTGCGATGCTTGCTCTCGCTGAGGCTTATGGGATGGTTGATGATCGATCGATTTGGAGGGATGCGCAAGTAGATTCGGATATCAAGATCGGTGAATCATTGGAATTGGCGGTACGCACTGCAGTGACGTCGCAGAAAGATA
>JAYYHM010000071.1:0-4520 GCA_036148415.1 Planctomycetota bacterium | reverse complement strand
CGTCGACGTTACCGAAGAGAGTGGTATTCAATTCGTTCATGAATCAGGCAAGTACGGGGAAAAACTGCTTCCCGAGACGATGGGCAGTGGTGTTGCTGTGTTTGACTATAACGGAGATGGCCATCAAGACATCTTGTTTGTCAACTCGTGTAGCTGGGATTGGGATCAAAGTAGTGATGAGCCGACCGCATGTAAGTTATACCAGGGCGACGGAGCATTTCATTTTGAAGATGTGTCCCAAAGCGTAGGATTAACTGACACTTTTTATGGGATGGGAGTAGCGGTTGGCGACTACGACAACGATGGAGATTGTGATCTTTACATCACAGCTGTTGGCGAAAATCGTCTTTACAGAAACGACAACGGTAAATTTGTTGATGTGACCGATGAAGCCGGTGTTGCTGGAGAAGAGGAGCTCTGGGGTACGAGTTGTGGGTTCGTCGATTTTGATAATGATGGGTTGCTTGATTTGTTCGTCTGTAACTACGTCAATTGGAGCAAAGAGAACGACCTCAGCCAGAGCTTTACCCTCGATGGTGAAACCCGAGCCTACGGTCCACCTAAGGCATTTGCAGGATCGTTTTCTTTGCTATTCCACAACCTGGGCAACGGGCAGTTCGAAGATGTCTCCCTCAGTGCAGGAATTCAGGTGCGAAATGAAACCACGGATGTGCCTCTCGGAAAAGCGATGGGCATCGCGCCGGTTGATTTTAATCGCGACGGATGGATCGACTTTGTTATCGCGAATGATACCGTTCGCAACTTTATGTTTGAGAATAACAAAGACGGCACGTTCACTGAGGTAGGACGTCTGGTAGGAATCGCATTTGATCGATCAGGTAACGCTCGAGGTGCAATGGGTATCGATACAGCGATGTTTCGAGATCAAGACACTCTTGCTATCGGTATTGGCAACTTTGCTAACGAAGCCAGTGCACTTTACATGGCAAAGCGAGGTAGGAGACAGTTTGTTGACGCCGCCATGGCAACGGGTTTCGGCCCACCTACCAGGCAGGGCCTGACTTTTGGTCTTTTCTTTTTTGACATCGATCTTGATGGGAGACTGGATCTGCTTGGAGCAAATGGTCACTTGGAAGAAGAAATTTCGAAGACTCAGCAATCCCAGCAGTATGAGCAACCACCGCAGTTATTCTGGAATGCCGGCCGTGAAGCCTCCAGTGAGCTCGTTGCGTTAGGTCGAGAGAGCGTCGGGGAACAGTTTGTTGAACCGATTGTAGGCAGAGGTGCTGCTTATGGAGATTTTGACAGTGACGGCGATGCGGATGTAGTCATGTCGGTAAGCCATGGATCACCAAAAGTCTTTCGAAATGATCAGTCGTTGAATAATCATTGGGTCAGGATTCAGCTTGTAGGAAAGTCTTCAAATCGTGACGCAATTGGTGCGACCATTGAATTGAAGCATGGTGATCAGTACGACGCCCGCACTCTCATGCCAACCAAAAGTTACCTCAGCCAGTGTGAGAAACGTGTTACCTTTGGGCTTGGCAAAGAGGCTGAGGGTTCCCGGTCATACATTGTTAACTGGCCGGGAGGTGACCGTGAGGAGTTTTCCTCCGATCTGATCGATCAGGAGATTCGCTTCACTCAGGGCGAGGGAACACCCATCCAAGACGGACCCAGCCTGTAATGAACTTTCCAGGCTAGTTTGAATCGCTTGCTGTGTAACGGGCTTCACCTCCGATGAGGGTCATCCTGACTCGACCCTTCAGCTCGACTCCATCTAATGGACTACTCTTGCATCGTGAAAGAAATTGACTTCCTTGTACGGTCCATTTCTCATCAGGGTTAATAATAGCGATATCTGCCATTGATCCAGCTTTGAGTGTGCCACCTTCTATGCCCGAGATTTCAGCGGGAGAGGTGGAAAGTCGTCGGATTGCTGTAGGCCAATCCATGATTCCTGTCTCAATCAGGTAGGTGTTGATGGTGGCCAGAGTTGTTTCCAGTGTGGCTGCGCCAAACGGAGAGAGATCCAGGTCATTCATTTTCTTTTCCCGACTTCTCGGCATATGACCGCTTTGAATCGCATCGATCGTTCCATCGGCAACGGCTTGTTGGAGAGTTTTCACGTGCCGCTCGCTACGCAGTGGTGGATGTACTTTGAACCTAGCATCAAAACTTCGAAGTTCTTGGTCGCTTTGGCAAAGATTGTGCGGACAGACTGAGGCCGTAACTCGAATGCCTCGAGATTTCACTCTTCGAAGCATGTCGACTGCTCCCATGGTGCTGACCGGTCCGACGTGTAATCGACCCCCCGTAGCTTCAGCCAATCGCACATCTCTGGCAACAGCTAGATCTTCTGCCTCTGTTGGCAAGCCCTTGAGCCCGAGAATGAGTGACGTTTGGCCATCATGGACCACACCTTGATTTGCCAAGTCAGGGACTTCAGGGCGATCGAATACTGGTAAATTGAACATTCGGCAATAATCGAGTGCTCTTTTAAGTAAAGCATCGTTAGGTACGGATCTCGGAGCGTCGCTGAAGGCAACCGCGCCAGCTTCAGAGAGTAACCCCAGTTCTGACATTTGTTCCCCATCACGGTTCTTGCTAAGACAACCGATAACGTGGACACGTACACCCGCAGCTTTCGCAGCTTTCTGTCGAACAAATTCAACCGCTCCGGGGGAATCAATGCAGGGAGAGGTGTTCGATGTACAGAGCACTGAACTGTAGCCGCCAGCAAGCGCAGCAGAACCACCTGATGCAATGGTTTCGTCTTCTTCAAAACCGGGCTCGCGGAGTTCTGCTCCTAAGTCAACCAGTCCAGGTACAACGATTTGCTGACTCGCATCAAGCCTTTGGAGATCTTCTGGTAGATCAGCATCACTTGGGTCAATTGCAAGAATCTTATTTCCTGCGATCAAGACCCTTCCTATTCGATCAATGCCCTGTGAGGGATCAATGATTCGTCCATGCTCGATCAACAGATTAGGTAAGCGGGTAGCCTGCATCTTACTTCAATTTGGTTTCTGAGATCTTGGTTTAGTGTGCCTGATTCGCGCCGGCTAGAAGCCATAACGCGGCCATTCTCACCGCGATGCCATTATTTACTTGCTCCAGGATCACGGAGTGCGGTCCATCTGCTACTTCGGGTGTAATTTCAACACCGCGATTGATGGGTCCTGGAGCCATGATCAGGATGTCATCTTTAGCTTTTCTCATGCGTTCGCCGTTCATCGCGTAGAGGGCTGCATATTCATGAACACTGGGGAATGGTCTTGCTTTCTGCCTTTCAAATTGGATTCTAAGCAGATTGAGAACATCGCATCTCGGCAGAATATCATCAAGATGATGAGCTACTTCAAAGCCAAGCTCGGCCCAACGTGGGCTGACCAAAGTGGGAGGTCCACAAATGATCACATGAGCTCCGAGCTTACTGAGGCCCCAGATGTTGCTGCGAGCTGTCCTGCTGTGCGCGATATCACCCACCAACGCAACCGTAAGGCCTTTGATGGAGCCTCGATGTTGTCGGATTGTCAACATATCAAGGAGTCCCTGAGTGGGATGATCGTGTGGCCCATCTCCTGCATTGAGAACACTGCATCCCAGCTCTCGAGAAAGGAGATGTGGTGTGCCGGGAGTACCGTGCCGAGTTACAACCCAATCCACTCCCATCGCTTCAATAGTTTTGGCCGTATCAACGAACGTTTCTCCTTTCGCCACGCTGCTGCCGCTACTACTGAATTCAACGGTGTCTGCCCCGAGGCGTTTTGCGGCAAGAGAGAAGCTATTCCGAGTACGCGTGCTATTCTCGAAGAATAGATTCGCACAGGTCTTACCCACTAAAAGTGGCACTTTATTTTTGCAGTGATGGGTAAGAACTTTGAGATTCTGGGCCGTATCTAAAAGTATTGTGATCTCTTCAGCAGTGAGGCTTTCGAGATCGAGTAGATGTCGCCGTTTCCATTGGGACGGAAACTCGAAGGCGGGCGAGTCTGTCTTGGCTGAGGAAGCAGTTGTCATAGTGCCAGCGACCGGTTAGCAGGTGAAAAAGAGCCGTACCGCCAGCAGTGGATACGCTCGTAGATCTTTGCGTTCAGCTGTCGACGGCTAAGGGCCGAATCGATGCAACCGGATAGACAGGACTGCTCTTCCCGAGAGCGGATTTCTAAGCAAACCTAATCAACTGCCTGCAGCCAATTCTCTTGAAACCCGATGTTGGGGAGAATCACTTTTGTTGATTTCATGATCCCGTACCACCTGCATCTCAATCACGTTACGCGATTCTGAGTGAATCGGGGAGGTGCTGTAAGCATTTTCATTGCCGTTTTTTTGTAATCTCTTTGCATGGATGATCATAAACAGCGGAATCGAGCAGTGTTTTAGCTCTTCGCTGGTGACCGCCCCATTCGAGCAATCCAGATCCAGCCCATTATCCAGCAAACGCCACCGATTGGTGTGATTGCACCCATGAAAGTTCGTTCCAGCAATACAAGAGCGTAAAGGCTACCGCTAAAGAAAAAGCACCCCAAGGCAATCAATCGGAAGGCATTTCTTTT
>JAYYHM010000070.1:0-7518 GCA_036148415.1 Planctomycetota bacterium | reverse complement strand
CCGCTTGAGTCCTGTTGTGATGCAGAATGTTGTCACCTATCCCGTTGTTGTCTCTGCAGAGAATCGGGAGCAAAAGTTAATGCCGGGAATGACAGCGAGCCTTTCGTTTCAAACAGGTAGAAGAGAAAAGTGTTTGCGTATCCCCAATGCAGCGTTGCGTTTTTTCCCGGAGGTCGCGAATGTTCGCCCTGAAGACAAGGACTTAGTTCTTGGAGTTGAAAATGATGATGATGCGATGTCTGCCATCGAGGAGTCGGCTGAGGAGAAAACCGCCTTCGCTGCAAAACGCTCTAAGCGATACGTTTGGGTTTGGGAGACTCCACACCTTCGAGCAATACCTGTCACCATTGGAATCCGTGATAGTCAATGGAGTGAGTTGATTGATGGCGACGTGCACTTAGATGATGAATTAGTTGTTGCGAAGAAAAAGTAATGGGTTTTTGGAACACGGTACAAATTGCGCTCCGATCTCTTCGTAAGAATCGACTGCGTGCCACCCTCACGATTCTTGGAGTCGTGATTGGGATCGCTGCGGTGACCGCTATGGTTTCCATTGGCCAAAGTGCAACAAGTCTAGTGCGAGGTGAGCTCGAGGGCCTAGGCACCAATGTGATTATCGTCGTTCCAAAAATGATGCGTCGAGGCGGTGTTCAGGATTCCCGATCGGTGTCGCTTACTCCCGGTGATGCCGAGGCGATCCGGCGAGAATGTCCATCCATTGCTGTGGCGAGCGGTCTGGTAGGGTTCTCGAATCAACTGGTCTATGGCGGGGTGAATTGGCAGCCCAAAGAATCTTACGGGGTGGGTGTGGATTACCTCATGGTTCGGAGTTGGGCTATTCGGTTAGGGGGTTTTTTTGGTGAACGCGAACTTCGCTCTGCAGAGAAGGTTTGTGTGATCGGTCAGACTGTGGTTGCAAAGTTATTTCAAACCGTTAATCCGATCGGTGAAACGATTCGAGTAGGTAACATTCCTTTTCGAGTGATCGGTGTGCTTGAAGCGAAAGGCGCCAATATGGTCGGCGAGGATCAGGATGATTTAATTCTGGTGCCTTACACCACAGTTCAGAAAAGGATCCACGGTAATCAATTCAAGAACGTGCATGCCATCATGGCCTCCGCGCGAACATCCGATCTGACCAACAGTGCATCCAGTGAGATTCGCCAGTTGTTGCGAGAACGTCACGACATCTACCCAGGTCGACCCGCTGACTTTGAAGTGCAAAGCACAACCGAAATTGCCAGTGTGCTGGGGGTCATTACCGGCTCGATGACGGCAATGTTGGCTTCCATCGCTGCCATTAGTCTGGCGGTTGGTGGAGTCGGCATCATGAATATTATGCTTGTATCCGTTACCGAGCGAACCCGTGAGATCGGCATTCGAATGGCGGTCGGTGCAAGGGGTACCGATATCTTGCGGCAATTTTTGATTGAGGCCGTGGTACTGTCTGTCCTGGGAGGGGCGATTGGACTGGCCCTCGGTGTTGTAGGATCCATTGGTGTGATCGCGCTGATCAATCAATGGTCACCCGGTTCCGACTGGCCCGTCGTTGTGTCGTTACCTGCTGCGGTAACTGCGATCATCTTTTCAGGATTGGTCGGTATTTTCTTTGGCTACTACCCCGCCAGGAAAGCGAGCCGGATGGATCCCATCGATGCGCTGCGTTTTGAGTAATGCGATTTAGCTTTCGTTGATTGAACGCGAGACCGATTCTGCCTACGCAGATTTTTTGTGCTACTCGTTTGAGATTTTTTTCAACCGAGGCGGAGAGTTTCACCCCTTCCGCGAGCGTGGAAGCTAGCTTGTCGTTATACTTTCGATCGTGGTGACAGGCCTCGTCGGAGGCTTGGTAATGCGTAAATCCTGCTCCGCTCCGGAACTGACTTGTCGATGCGAATATTGGACCTCGTCAAACCGAAAGACCTAGCTAGAGTCAGTAAGCTGCAGCTGTTGGCACGGCAGGTAGTGGAAGGCTTTTGCTCGGGACGGCATCGCTCACCGCACAAAGGGTTTAGCGTTGAGTTCAAAGAACACCGGACCTACGTCAGGGGAGATGAACTCAGGAATATTGATTGGAAGGCGTTCGGGAAAAGCGATCGACTTTATATTCGTGAGTATGAAGAAGAAACAAATCTTCGATGTACGCTTTTGGTAGATCGAAGTGGTTCGATGCAGTACAGCGGGCAACGTAGTACAGGACGTACCAAGTACGAGTACGTTCAGCAGCTTGCCGCATCGCTCGCGTACCTGATGCTGGGTCAACAGGATGGAGTGGGTTTCGTCACTTTTGATGACGAGCCTCGAGAGTGGTTACCTTCTCGAAGTAGGCCGTCTCACCTCAGAGCTGTGCTCCAAGCAATCGCGGAGGATGGGACCAAGCGCGAAACCGATTTAGGAGGTGTTTTTCAGCGGATTGCACCGAAGTTATCCCGCCGTGGCCTGATCGTGATTTTGTCCGATGGCATGGGGGATGTTGAGTCACTTGCCAAGGCTTTCGCGTTGTTCCGCTCTGCACGTCACGAGATCCTTTTCTTTCAGGTGCTGGATCCAGACGAAATAGATTTTCCTTTCTCGGGTCGGATCCAGTTTCGCGATTTGGAATCATCGCAGAATCAACAGATGGTTGATGCGAAAAGTATTCGCGATGCTTACTTACGTCGGTACGAGGAGTATCAGGACAAGTTGCGTGATATCTGTCGTAAGCAACGTGTTGATCTTGTACAGATGACAACAGATCGCCCGTTCGCTGATGCGCTCCATGAATACCTATCGGTTCGGAGGCGTGGACGTTGACCTTATTGAACGGAATCCTTGCTTTTGGAGCTCTTGCTTTTACAGTTCCACTCGCCATCCACTTGCTGTTTCGAAATCGATTCCGAGTCTTGGATTGGGGGGCGATGCACTTGCTGGAAGCGGTAGTGAGGATCAATCGGAGACGCCTCCAATTGATGCATCTTCTTCTCCTTCTCCTGCGTTGCTTGATACCGATACTGCTGGCTTATTGTCTCGCTAGGCCGGTTTTGACCGGCTTTCGCGTTCTGCCCGGTGATGCACCTAGAACGCTCGTAATTGTGCTTGACGATAGCCAAAGTATGGCGGCGAGGGATGCTACCGGGGTGACTCGCATGGAGATGGCGAAGCAATCGGTTGAGCAGTTCCTCGAAAGCCTGTCTCGGCGAGACGAGTTGATGCTGATTCGCAGCAGTCAGCTGTCATCGCCCGTCTCTTCGGCGGGTATCCAAGAAACTCGTGAGACTTTGAGAGAAATCCGTGCAAAATCCGGACCCGTTGCTTTGGGTGATCTCCTGCGAGCAGCTGTCGAAGTGGCAGAGCAAGGCGTTTACCCGCAGCGACAAATCATAGTGGTGGGTGACTTCGCCAGTGATACACTGGATGATGCCTCGATGGGGGCGATGTCGAGTCTTTCAGGAAATCTCAAAGAGATGCCAATGCGTCCGGCAATTGGTTTTCTTAAGGTCGGGGAGCAAACTGAGCAGCTCGCTAATCTTTCCGTTGATGCGATTGAATCGAATGCAGCAGCGATTGTTGCTGGACGAGGAGGAAGCTTTAGTGCCACGGTTCGCAACGCCAGCGATCTACCTCTTCGAGACGTTCGGCTGACGTGGTATTTGGACAATATTCAGGTTGGACAGTCCTTGGTGACCCTAGCGCCAAGGTCTGCCACCGTTTCGAAGTTAACACACCGTATCGATCAGGTCGGAGTACAAGTGCTCACGGTTTCAGTTGAGCATGCTGACGCTCTTCTGGAAGATAACCGGCGATCGCTTGCCCTGGACGTGATTGATGAGATCAATGTGCTGCTTGTCGACGGGGATCCTGTTCAAAAAGCTTTGGAGAGCGAAACTGACTACCTTGCCATCGCGCTCAGTCCCTTTGCGTTTGGTGGCGAGGACCAACCTGATGCAGTGAGAACGAAAGTTTGTTTGAGACAGCAACTGCAAAATACTTTGACGAAAGAGCAACCAGATCTTCTAGCTTTAGCCAATGTGTCGAAGCTAACTGAGCAAGAGAGAGCACAAGTGTCTGAATTCGTCATTGGTGGTGGTACTCTTGTGATCTTTGATGGTGATAAGATTGATCCTTCGGGGTATAACGCCCGATGGACGAGTGATGCGGGCTCTTGGCAGTTGCCAGCTGTGCTCGGAGAAATTGCGGGTGATCCTGTCGGTGAGAATCGACTGCAACAACCAGCGGGCGCTCATCATTCCATCTACGAGCCTTGGGAATCGATACGAACGGGGAATGAGCAGCCTTTCGCCGATGTCGAGATTTTTGCTTACAGGAAATTTAGCCTGCTACGTGATCCAAGTGTGATATCCAAGGATCTGAACACAGCTGCGGAATCCGCGACACCCAACTCGCTGAACTCCAGTGACTTGCGGCAAGGACTCGGCACCGATGAGACACCGCAAGCCAGTGCCGAACCTTTGGAACTGGGTGCACCAATCACTTTATGGAGTCTGGGCAACGGAGACCCTGTTGCGGTGCTTGCCCGAAGAGGGTCTGGCAAGGTCGTGCAATTTTCGATTCCCTGTGACACGGAATGGACCTCGTTGCCGCTTCGTTTAGTTTTTCTACCGATTATACAACAGCTTGTTTTGGATATGGCCGGCAATCAACAGCAGGTAAATATCGATGTGGGTGATGGCTTAGCGATTGCAACCAAGTCGTTGGAGCCCAAGTTGTTCAGCGAGAATCAGGGGGTCTCTGAATCCACCTTGCCCGAGCCAAATCTTTCGCTGCAAATTGATGACAAACGTGATGTTCAGTATGGTGTCCGATTGCCCAATGGAGATGAGCTGAGTCTGGAGCCAACAGGTGGCATCTTTCCTCGCTTGATCCTCCCATCAACGATCGAGAGTGGGGTCTATCGTTTTCATGCAAAGACTCCTGTCGTTGACGCATTGCCTGTTCAGAGCGAAACGTTTCGACTCGCTTCGGTGCCACCTACGGAATCTGTTTTGCGTGATGCGGATCCCGAGAGGCTTAATGCGGCAGCGGAACTTGCTGGCGCGTCGCTGTATCGTGATGTCGCTGCTTTGACCAGCGATGATCAGCAGCGACGATTCGGCCGCGAGATTTGGCGTTGGCTGCTCGCACTGTTGCTCCTGGCATTGTTAGGGGAATTGTTATTGCAGCAGAAAGCTGTCGCCAAAGTCTCGCCGGTTCGCTCCAAGATGGAGGCAGCCTGATGGGAACGATAAGGTTTGCCGGAGATCTTTCTCCTTTTGTCGCTCTTAGTCTGATGGTGCTGGCGGTCGTTTTGGTGGTCTGGTTTTATCTGAGAGAGACCCGAGCCATCTCGTCGCCCTACAACTATTTGATCCCCGGACTACGGGCTGCTGCCGTCGCTTTAACAATTTTGATTTTAGCCGGTCCTGTCGTACATCGACGTGTCAAGATTGGGACACTAGGCCGTGTTATTTTTGCGATTGATAATTCGCAGAGTATGTCACTGGAGGATGATACCGACCCCGCGAAAGGAGATCGGTTGTCGCGTTCACTGCAGTTTCTCACTGGTGATTCAGAGAAAGAGGGATGGCTAGAATCACTTGCGTCGACACACGAATTAGACGTGGTTTCTTTTTCAAAGAGTAAGCCTGCTTGGATTTGGTCTAGCCAAGATGATTCGAAAATCCCGACGCTATGGGAGCTGGAGCCGTCAGGTTTGCATACGGATATTGCCAGTGTCCTCAATACGTCTCGAGCCCAATTGATACCTGAAGAGAATTCTTCAGACACTGAGGATGCTTCTCTTTCTGCTACCGCTCTGGTGATCTTCAGTGATGGGCGAAGTAATGTTGGTGAGAGCCCTGTGGATGCGGCATCTCGGGTCGCGAAAAAAGGGGTTGTGGTTCACGCCATTGGCATGGGGCAGGAACGTGAGCCTCTAGATGTTGGTGTGGTCGATGTAATCCGTCCCGAGAGTGTTGCCGCAGACGGTCAGCTTAGCGGGGAGATAATCATTAAAACGAGTGGGTTCTTCCGTTCAGCTGCCCTGGCCGAGAGGCAGAATTCAGAGAGGACTGGAACATCGCTCGAAGGGACCTCGGGTCAAACCACTGAGATGGATTCCTCGGTCAAAGTGGATGACCAAGCAGGGCGGCAGGTCAATGTTCGTATTCAGTCGGGCCAACAGACGGTTTGGGCGAAGCGAGTGGCGATTTCGGATCGGCAGCAATCCGTTCCCTTCACCTTGGATGTACAAGCTGTCTTGGAGTCATTGCAGTTGACGGTACCTCGCGGTGTGCAAATCAACTCTCAAGTCTTGGACCTTCAGGCAGTAGTCGAGAGTGTTGAGGGAGATATTCATGTCGATAACGATTCCATGTCTTTTCGTGTAGCGGCTTCGACTCGAGCAAGAAAGCTATTGATCCTCGATGGTTCGAGCCGTTGGGAGATCCGCTATCTGCGGAACCTTTTTAGTCGTGATCCTGCCTGGGAGGTTGATGCAATTTTGTTTGGTCCTGGGACCGACAACTACGAGCTACCCCGAGGAGATGAACCTGGGCAGTTTCCCGACAATAATCAGGCTCTATCGAAATATGACGCAATCATCCTGGGTGAGATTCCTCCAGATCAACTGGATGATTCCGACGCTCAGCAGCTCCAAGAATTTGTTCGGCGCGGGGGTGGTTTTATCGTTATTGATGGTCGATACGGCAGGATCAAAGAGCTCTCAAAAAATCGGTTAACCGAGTTGATTCCGATTGAGTACGAATCGTCTTCGAAGGCGTTCGAGGTGGATCGACTACAGCCGACGAAGTTCGGCAAGGAACAGTCAGTCTTAGCGCTGTGGGGGAAACCTGAAGAACTCGATGAGTTTTGGGAGAAGTTACCGCCTCCCTTGATCTCACCGTCAGTGAAACCACAGCCTGACGCAGAGATTCTTGCCGAGTCGATTGGGAAGAACGCCGAGTCCGCCCCTTGGCTGGTCACTCGACTCTATGGCTCTGGCCGAGTGTTTTATCTCTCCACGGATCAGACTTGGAGATGGCGTTATAAGGTAGCCGATCGTTTCCACTCACGTTTTTGGAACCAACTTCTCGCTTCTGCGATGCAGCCACCCTACGCAGTGAGTGACCAGTATGTCTCGCTGGGAACCGATGAAATTGAATATGAAACAGGGCAATCGGCGACGATTCGAGCTCGACTTCGAGGGGCCGGAGGTGATGCAATTGGGGACGCTACCGTAGACGCTTTATTGATCCAGAATGATCAAGTCGTCGCCTCGGTGCCGTTGTCGATCGATGATCCCGATCGCGGAACCTATCGCGGAAAGACATTGCCGCTGCAATCAGGTGCTTATCAGGTGCGAATTCAAGCGAGTGGATTCGACGCACAGGCGTTGCAAGCCAAGACGCCTATTTGGGTTGGAAGTCGCGATGCAGCGGAGATGTCATCAGTTAGCTTGGACGTGAGTACCCTCGAGGGGGTCGTTGATGCGGGGGGAGGCCGATATTTTCACGAGAGTGAAGCGGATCGATTACCGGAAAT
>JAYYHM010000069.1:0-4539 GCA_036148415.1 Planctomycetota bacterium | reverse complement strand
GTGCAGACTCCCATCCAATGAGGATCGAAGCAGGTCGCTTGCCCAATGGGATCAACGGTTCGCTCGGAGTAGCTTCCACACCTTTCATTGCTACCACTGCTGTTACCGAAGCTGATGGCACTCTCTGTGCATTGCCTGCGGATCAGTTTGGTCCAGCGGGAGCATTGCAAATTACTGGACGAAATGCTCCACCAGCGGTCGATTCCAACAGTATCCATAACTTTTGGGATGGCCGAGCGAACTTCGTCTTTAACGGACTTGATCCAACCGGAGAGGTTCGCCCCGGACTGTATACGGAAACCGGTATGAAGAGTGTGATGATTCTCGAATCGTCACAAGCGTCTCAGGCCGTTGGCCCCGTTAACAGCGATGTGGAAATGGCTGCAGTTGGTCGAACTTTCCTAGACGTTGGTTTCAAGATGTGCCACGTTGTGCCGCTCTGTACGCAGACTGGAGACATCGTGGAGCAAGTCAAAGCCGATGGGAATTTTGTTCCTGGTGGTTACCTTCAGATGATCAGAGATGCGTTTGGTGCTGGTCCTCTTGCAGTATTTGTTTCTGATCTTCCCGCACCAGGTCTGACCGTCAAAGTGTGTGTCGATGGTGCTGCGGCGCCCGAGCTATGTCCTTGCACCATTACCGAAGCAAATTTCGCACTCTTCTTCGGTCTTGCAGTTCAAGCTTACGAGCAAACGCTGAGCACACAACCGGCACAACAGCCCACCCGTGCGATGAAACGAGCTTTCAAAGAAATGCGATGTGACAAGTGTCATTACGAAGATGGTCGAAGTCACGCCGTCACCGGTGACGTTGGGAATCGTCCATTCAGCGTGACCGGCGTAGCACCACTGGCCGTGGACCCAGGAGCTACGGTTGCCAATTTGAACTTGAATTCGCCCTTTCCCAACGATGAAGCCGAAGCAGACGCTGGCTTCTTCAAGTCAACTCATCTGTTCAATTTGCCTCTGACCGCACCTTACTTCCACGACGGGAGTGCTGCTACCATAAAGGAGATGCTTGACTTCTATGTTCGTGGTGGCAACCACGATTTGCCAGACTTGAACAGTCATATCCGAGTGCTCGACGCGACACCAGCTGAGCAGCAGCTCGTGATTGAAATGATGGAAATCCTGACCGACCCCCGCATCGCTGCAGGGACTGGTCCTTATGCTCATCCCTCATTGAAACTCCCCTTGGCCGACGGCACATTCGTTGAAATGCGTGCAACTGACGACCCCGTTGCCTTGGCAGAAGCTAACCCAGGTTTGAGTTACGTGCACGTCACCGCGACTGGCGAAATCATCGGCGAAGCTCCAGCCATTGGTGGCGGTGCAGCTGCTGATGGTGGCGCCGGTGCTGTTGACGCGGGCGCGGGTGCTGTTGACGCCGGAGCAGGGGCCGCCGAGGACAAGAAGAAGCGTCGCAAAAAGCGTAACCGCAAACGTCGTCGAAGCCGCTAGTCGATGAAAGCGTTAACAGTTAAACATGCCCGCACCGATTACTCGGTGCGGGTTTTTTTTGCCACTATTTCGGCGATTCTAATTTTCAAAACGAAGGTTGAGGACCCCGACCGAGATTCTAGGGGAATTCGCTGTCATGAGCTCAGCTGAGAATGGATTTTACTACATTGCCATGAACGTCCGTTAAGCGGAAGTCTCTTCCTTGGAAACGGTAGGTGAGTCGCTCGTGGTTGATACCAAACAGATGGAGCATGGTGGCATGTAGATCGTGCACGTGAACTGGGTTTTCAACCGCTTCGTATCCCAATTCGTCGGTGGCACCCCAGGAAAAGCCGGAACGAATTCCACCTCCAGCCATCCAGCACGAGAAGCCCATGATGTGGTGATCGCGTCCGGATCCTTGTGCCATCGGAGTCCTGCCAAATTCCCCTCCCCAAATCACCAAGGTATCTTCCAGCATTCCACGTCGCTTGAGATCTTTAATCAATGCTGCTGTACCTTGGTCGACAAGTTTTGCCGTCACTTCAGCACCGCGTTTGATCCCGCCATGGTGATCCCACCCGCGATGATAAAGTTGAATGAACCTCACATCCCGTTCAGCGAGTCGGCGTGCTAGTAAACAATTCGCAGCAAAGGAGCCATCCCCACCTTGTGTTCCATAGAGGTCAAGAGTTTCTTGCGATTCGTCAGAGAGATCCATGAGATCGGGAGCTGACATTTGCATCTTGAAAGCAAGCTCGTACTGGGCGATCCGTGTTTGGATTTCTGGATCGTGAAATCGTTGATCGCCTAGTTGGTTCAGAGATTTGACGGCGTCGATGACCTGACGTTGGTTGTCAAGGTTGACTCCTTTCGGGCTGTTCACATAGAGCACCGGGTCCCCTTGTGACCGAAATTCAACCCCTTGGAATCGGCTGGGTAGAAAACCGCTATGCCACTGCCTGGCAGCGATGGGCTGGGATTGCCCACCTCCCACGGAGGTCAGCACGACATATCCTGGCAGATTATCCGTTTCGCACCCTAGACCATACAGTAACCAAGAGCCCATCGAGGGGCGTCCGGGAATGATGGTGCCCGTGTTCATGAGCGTATGAGCAGGATCGTGATTGATCTGATCCGTCTGCATGGAGCGGATGATGCAGATTTCGTCAGCGATACTCCCAATTTGAGGTAAAACACTGCTGATCTCGAGGCCAGACTCACCGAATTTGTTGAACTGATGTTGCGGGCCGAGACATTTTAAGCGATCAGCTTGGCCCTGTAACTGCGCTATTTGCTTGCCTTCTGTGTAGGACTTGGGCATAGGCTGACCGTCCATCTCCGCTAGTTTTGGCTTGTAGTCTAGCGTTTCCAGGTGGGAGGGGCCGCCGGCCATGCAGAGATGGATGACACGTTTGATTTTCTGTTGCTTGGGATCGACAGGGTAGATTCCGTGCCAATTGGATTCTGATGCATCCGTATTTTGACTAACAGCTTGCTGTTCAGACGTAAGCATTGCGTTCAGGGCGGCAGCACCAATGCCGTAGGAGCTTCGCTTGAGGAACGTTCGTCGATGATTCTGTCGGGCGAGTTCTTCGTTGATCATGGTGCAATTACTGATGGGTATGGCAATTCTCGATCAGAAACACGGGATTGCCTGGGTGTAGGTGGTCGTGGTGGTTGGCTTTACCACTTCAATTAGTTGCGAGTGATGAATTCGTGCATATTGAAGATCGCCCTGGTCACCGCGACGTACGATGCGAGTTCAATAGGATCGATCTCTGTAGGTGAGGGGCGATCACCAATCCGAATCAGTGACTTTGCCTCTTCAGGAGCCTCCTTGTAATACGAATATTGTTGTTGCCTCAGTTGAGTGAGGATCTCGAGCTCTTCCTCGCTCGGGACTCGAGTTAGAGCACTAGAGAAAAGAGTCTTGAGACGTTGAGGTTCATTCATGGTGTCACCCGCAGACAGGATCCTTTCGGCATAAGCTCTAGCTGCTTCTACATAAGATGGGTCGTTCAACATCAAGAGAGCGGCTAGAGGTGTGTTGGATCGCGGTCGCTCCGCAGTGCACTCCTCACGGGCAGGGGCGTCGAAAAGTTTCATGGCAGGATGTAGGAACTGTCTCTGCCAGTGGGTGTAGACGCCCCGTCGATACTGATTGTTGCCGGTATCGGCTTTGTAGGTACGCGTTGGGAAATTAAGATGTCTCAATAAGCCCACTGGCTGATACGGTTTCACGCTGCGACCGCCAATGTCCTGCACAAGGAGTCCGCTGACCGAAAGGGCATTGTCACGAACCATCTCTGCGTCGAGTCGATACCTCGCCTGCCTGCCCAGTAAACGATTGTAGGGGTCGATTTCTCGCAGCTCTTCCCTTGTGAGTGAGGATTGTTGATAAGCTTTGGATTGGAGGATCAATTTGATCACGTGCTTGACATCCCAACCGCTTTCAACGAATTCCAGGGCCAATGTATCAAGGAGCCTGGGGTGTGACGGGAATTCACCTTGAGATCCGATGTCATCGAGAACTTTGGAGAGGCCCGTTCCGAAGAAGAGTTTCCAAAGTCGATTGACAAAAACACGTGCAGTCAAGGGATTTTCGGGCGAAACCATCCAGTTGGCCAAGTCGAGCCGGGTTTGCCGTGTTTCTCGTTTGGTTTGCGGGAGGAAGTGAGGAGGTAAGGGTTCGACGATCGTGCCACTTTCATCCATCCAATTACCTCGGGGTAGCACACGCATTGTGCGAGGTTCTACTGCGACGGTCACCAGAGTTGTACGAGTGTGTCTTGCTTTGACGTCGGTAATTTGTTTCTGAATCCCCTCGAGTTTCTTCCGAAGGGGTGCCAGTTCGGGAGCATGGTTGCGGAAGTAGGAACTGACCTCTTGATGTTCGTCCTCCGTTCTCTCCGCAGCCGCTTTAGTGATGATTTTCAGCAGTTCATCGGGTATCGAGCGTCGAGGATCGAAATCAACCGTCGTGCTGCTGAATCCGAGACGAAATCTCCCGAGCGTATGACCGGGATTATCGTGGTTTTGTTCAATGGTGATCTTGATTTTCGTTTCTGCAGAGAGCTCGACCGGTGACTTGAATTCA
>JAYYHM010000068.1:0-5312 GCA_036148415.1 Planctomycetota bacterium | reverse complement strand
AGCCTGTTCTACTAATCTCTCAGCCCCCGTTGACACGCCTGTTAAAAGATTTTTTCCCAGCGGATGATCAACAAAATCACTCATTCTACAGGAGACAATCACAGCGGGACCGGGAGGAAGTAGCGAGAGTGGGATACTAGTTGTGTCCGTGCCGTATGGCGGCACGAATAAAAGTTGCTCATCTTGCACTAGTTCATACCCAAGGGATTCGCTTTCTACCACTTCCGTCTTCTCGGAGGTCTGATCCGAATCACCATTGACAACAGGGGGAATCACTTTAGGTAGCGGTCGTCTCTGCTTTGCTTGAGGCTCTATATCGCCGTCCCCTGAACCACTGACAATTAATCCAATTAGGAGCATAAGCACAGCGACACACATACCTCCCAAAATCAAAGGAGCATTGGATTTCTTTTTCCTTCTTCTCACACTCGAAACGGTTCCTGTCTTTCCCGTAACGACTGGAGCCGCGTCCGTTACCAATACTGGAACCGTGGGTTCATCCTTTTCCGAATTCTCCCCCGACACCGTTACACTCGCAACGGTGTCATCCGAGCTGTCCACTGTCGCTGCTTCTCTCTGGCTTTTATTCTGGACAGAAGGTTTCTTTTTCTTTTCAGAACGATCTAGACCAGGCAAGACTCTGTTTTCAAGATTGGCAAATGTTTCACTCTCTGGTGGCTCATCCTCTTCAGGCTTCCGCACACTTTGGGATGTCAATTCTGATTCAGCTGACGAACCGGGTTCGGGGACGGTCGCTGGTGATTTCAAATCTGAATTCGTGCTGTGGATCGATGTTGATTTTGGACTCTTGTCTCCGGTTTCGAGGATGCGAACCTCTGACTTCGGCTGAGATGTTTTCTTGCTTTTTCTTGGCTTACGACTGGGAATCTCTGTGGGCGAATCCTTATCATTCGTTTCCGAATAAACCACAAAAATTTTAGAATCATCCTCTGAATCACTCTTTTGCCGATCCGAGATAGAATCCAATTCCTCGGGACAAGTGTCTTTGGAAGCTTCACTTTTCTCGGGTTGTGTCTTTCTTGCTTTGACCCTTTTTTCCTCATTGATATGACTCTCAACATGTTTCCAAGCAGCTTCAAACTGCTCGAGCGACTGGAACCGCGACGCCGGATTTGGAGCAAGGGCATAGGCCAGCACACGAAAAACCATGTTGCCGCTGGTTTGATTTTCAATAGCTTCGACAAGTTCGGCTGGCACAGAATACCCCGCCTGAAACACCGACTGATACCCTCTAAGCACCAGAGACGAATAGGCTTCTTTCCCGGTAACCAAGCGGTACAGTAAACAGCCAAGGGAAAAAACAAGCGAAGAGTCGTGCACAAACTGATTCTCTAAATGAGCTTCTGGTGGCAGATAACTTATCGCTGATTCGGATGGTATAAGACAACTCTTGTGTTCCTCATTCGACGCCTCAGCCTGCGTACTTGGTTCAAAAAGAAGGATTCCCTCACCGCTATCGGTTATCCAGAGATGATCTGTCGTTAAATTGACTGGGTTGATGTATCTATCTGGCAGAGCCCGAATCGCACTCACTATTTGAGAGCCAAACTTTAAACCTGCATAAATATCGAATGTATTTCCATCGGCCAATCTCTGAGTTAATGTCGCACCACTCGGCAATGAGGTAATAATCTCGCAGCGACCGTCACTTACGGACAGAACGTACTTTTGCAACGATTTGATTTTCTTTGTGCTTTTAAACCACTGAGGATCTAGCAGAAAAGGTGCTACTTGGCCTTTGTCTATCTGCTTAAACAGGGCTCGCTGTTTCGTTTTCCGGTGACGGGCTGAAATCCATTTCTGGAAGGGAGCCTCTGCCTTATCAGAGAGGATAAGGTATGCACCTTGCAGCAAATCATCAGCCTGGGATGAAAGGACCTTTTTTGCTTGATAGCGTGTAATGACTCCTTTCTTGATGAGGTATTTAGCAGCTGAGATGGAATCATATTGGATATCTGCTGATCCGGACTCCACGAAGGATTCAAAAGACTCCGCGGTCCGCTCATCACAAATCCCTAGTGAATCAAGGGCTTTCCAAAATTCAGTTAAAGCAAGTGTCATTCAGTTCAACTTATCAATCGGCCAATAAAGTCAAATTACTGCTCCTATCGGTAGTTTACCGCAATGTTTGTGATTCGCGGATGATTCCCGTGACATTGGCCTAAAAAGATGGCAGCGTCGACACCCTAATTGGAGGTTAGCGGCAGGATATCTTTGATTGGCATTAATGAATTGGATAGCGTTGGCGTAGTTAAAAGTTGTGGGCTAAACTCGAATCGGACCGTCGTCTCATTACACCTTATCGCTTTGGTGCTTCGATCAATCAGAGGCAATTTTTCAATTGAAAATCGTCTACGCCACCACCGAGGCTATCCCATTCGCTCGCACCGGCGGCTTAGGTGATGTGTGTGGAAGCTTACCCAACACAGTGAGCGCATTGGGGCATGATGTTTCTATTTTCATGCCGGCATTTCGGGAAATACATCAGGCAGGAATCTCAATTGAGTCCACGGATCTCAGTTTCACAATTCAGATGAGAAAGGGAATATCAGTAGGTTGCCGCCTTCTCAGGAGTCAATTACCGGGGAATGGCGTAACGATCTGGTTTATCGATCAACCAAAATACTTCGAACGTGATCAACTGTATGGCGATAAACGAGGTGATTATCCCGATAATGCAGAGAGATTCGCCTTTTTTTGTCGAGCAATCCTCAAGGCAATACAGCGCCTCCAACTTAAACCTGACATCATACACTGCAACGACTGGCAAACGGGTCTCCTACCTGGCCTGATTCGGCATGATCCAGATTTGCAAAACTACTACGACAATACAGCGACTGTGATGACCATTCACAATCTCGCGTACCAAGGTCAATTTCCATCTAGGAATTTTGAATACACCGGCATTGGATGGGAACACTTTTCCCCCGATGCTTTCGAATTCTTTGGTTCTCTGAACTTCCTCAAGGCTGGAGTGATCAGTGCTGACACCATCACAACAGTAAGCCCTCAATACGCGAAGGAAATTACGAGCTCCAAGCATGGATGTGGGCTGGAAAGTGTTCTGCGAGGATCAACCGACCGGATGCGTGGAATTATCAATGGCATTGATGAATTAATTTGGAATCCCGCCACCGACTCACTAATACCCGCTAATTACGATCATTCAAATTGGCGTTTGGGTAAAACACAAAATAAGGGATTTTTACAGAATGAATTCAAACTGGATCCGGTAAGCGAACTACCCTTGATCGGGCTGGTGGGCAGACTTGCGGAACAGAAGGGATGGGACCTTATCCTACCTGTCATCCGCTGGCACTTGAATGAAGGACGACCCACACAGTGGATCGTCCTTGGCAACGGTGACCCTGCGTTGGAGAAGGAACTTCTAATGCTAGCGAAACAATTTCCCTCGCAGATCGCGGTCCATATTGGATTTAGTGATCAGCATGCTCACTTGATCGAAGCCGCAGCTGATCTTTTCCTGATGCCCAGTCATTATGAACCCTGCGGCTTAAGTCAGCTTTATAGTCTCCGCTATGGCGCCGTCCCAATTGTCAATCCCACGGGCGGTCTTGCGGACACAGTAACGGACACCACGGAAGAAACCATCGACGACGGCACTGCAACCGGTTTTCACCTACACCATCCGGATCCAAGATCGCTTGACGAGGCCATTGGTAGAGCTTTGGAGATTCGCTATCACTACCCCCAAGCATGGTCGAATATTGTGGTAAGAGGAATGAATCAGGATTGGTCATGGCGTCGAAGCGCAAATCTGTATATCGAATGTTACGAAGAAACTCAAATCCAAGACAGCAAGCCTCGGATCAGTTCATGAGTAAAGTCGTTCGTATAACTTAAGCGTTGAACTCTTTTAGCTATGCATTTTTCCAAAATGCATAGCTAATAACAGGCCAAAGGGATTTACTGTATTGAATAAGAGCATTGGTTCGTTGTCAAAACAGCCTATCCAATCAGCAGGTGAAGTTTTTTCCTGTACACGGTTTGATCCGATTTCCGGGAATTGGGTGCTTTACTCTCCTAATCGGACGCAGCGTCCAAGCGATTACCCGAGAAAAGATAATTCAAGTAGTAGAAAAGATTCGTGCCCATTTTGTGTTGGTCAAGAATCGTCAACACCCCCGGCAATTTGGGTCGGAAAAAAAACGAACACTGGGTTCATCTACCTTAACGGGGATTCGGATGAACCTCACATCAACGAAGAGGGTTGGCTCGTTAGGGTTTTCGCGAATCTGTTCCCGGCTGTTTCAGGTACTGAACCAAGCTGCGCAGTAGCCCACTACCCGAGTAGAGATCTGCAATTATCAGCGGTGGGTTCCCATGAAGTCATTGTCGATACTCGCGCTCACTCCAATCGCATGTCTGATATCACGAGTGATGAAAGTCAGTTAGTGTATCGTGCGATCCACCATCGGCTCATAACATTGGGTGCCGAGACAAGCATCCAGTACATTAGTGTCTTTAAGAATTCCGGCGGATCGGCAGGAGCATCACTCGAGCATTCTCACTGGCAACTGCTTGGTACAAATTACATACCCAGTTACGTCACGCAGACACTCCATCGAATGCAGCAATATGAACAGCATCACGGCACTTGCCTAATCTGCTCCTTAACCGATACCGAGGTATCACAGAAAAAGCGAATCGTGCTCAGGAGCAATTTGCTAACGGCCTACTGCCCATTTGCCAGTGAGTTTCCAATGCAGGTAAGAATCACGCCGAATCTCCACACACCAGACTTTACTTCTTCGACCGAAAAGATTCTGGATGAGTGCGCACTATTCACCAGGAAGCTGATTCTAGTTCTCGAGGATATTTACCCTGACGCTTCCTATAACCTTATTCTCTCTAATCTACCCCCTAAGACCTCTAACGCCTTTTCAGCATTTCACTGGACGATTGATCTCTGCCCAAGATTGAGTGACTTTGCCGGCTTCGAAATTGCAACTAGAAATATGATCAATTGTGTTATGCCTGAAAATGCAGCGACCTTTTACCGAGACGGTCTAAAAAAATTGAGCACTAGACAGGCAAGAATCAGCGGATTTCAATCAGTGGATCGTGGCGAGACCTGAACCTGGATAATTGCAACGCAGTCCATCGATTCGTTTCGAATCCGCTACATCTGAAAGAAGGCTCATGCTTTCAGACGCTTTGGAATCGGGAACTCAATTACAAATTTTGTTCCCCTTCCAACCTCACTTTGCACACTGATCCTGCCTCCATGAGATTCGATAATCCTGCGCGCGGTTGGTAAACCAAGCCCC
>JAYYHM010000067.1:0-5439 GCA_036148415.1 Planctomycetota bacterium | reverse complement strand
ACCTGCAGCAGAACACTTCCGAGTTGATAACACTCGCTAATAAATATTTGATCGTTATTAACGATGGGCATCATTGCATTGACGCTCTCCAAGATTGATGCACGATGGGCATACTTCCACAATTGCTTTCCTGTCTCGAGTTCAACAGCTAATAAGCCACCTCTGCAGAACGCAATCACGGAATCCTTTCCACCAATCTTCATGAATCGCGGACTGCTGTAACTGGCAAGATCATCACCCACCTTCCACTTTTCCTTGCCATTGTTCAAATCAAATGCCACTAATGCTGTTCCGTTGGGGTTGACACGATCCAATTGACCCGGGGGTAGATCCTGATCCTCCGGAGGACTGCCACCCACCATAACAACAACCAGATCGCCGGCGACCATTGGTGCAGCCCCAACACCAAAAAAGTTCTGAACCACTCCGTATGTCTGGCTGACCTCGTTTTTCCATAAAGTGCTACCGGTTAACGCGTCACGACACATCAGCAACCCAGTCACTCCATAGGTAATCACACGACCTTGATGGATGATGGGGCTGCTTCGAGGGCCAGCTTCGTATCCATACATATCCTGATATTCGATTGGCTCTTGCTTTTCCCATAAGACTTTACCACTGCTTAGATCGAGACAACGAAGCCTTTCATCTCCAGCCGTAAAACGCGAACCACCGACGGCATCGGATTGATAAACGCGGCCACCGTTGACGGAGGCAATGCCGTAACCATCTCCCACCTCAATATTCCACTGAAAACTTGGCTCCACCGACCAATCAATTGACTGATCCCCTACCAGAGCAGCACCATCGTAGTTGGCACCGAGAAAACGTGGCCATTGCAACTCCCCCACATTCTTAGCCACAGAGACGGAAGGGGAATCTGACGCTACATCTGTCGAAGACTCGTCACTTTGAGCAACTACATGAATCCCACCGCAAAGAAAAATCTCCGAGAAAAAGATAAGGGTGACGCCCAAAGGTAGTGTTAATCGACCACAAAAGAAGCCGTGTTTTGTTCGTATATATGTCATCAGATTTCCATCACAGTTCTCAGGGGTATCGGTTATCAATTCCTCATCATATCCAGCAGCGCTAGTCTAGAAAGCACAACGGTCAATAACTCGACTAAGGACTGACACAAAACTTTCATGGTCAGCGAATTGGTTAAACTTGTTGAATTGTAGCGAATAGAAAATCCTCAACTAAACGCAGTCACTACAGGTTAAATTCGTGGATTCCCAGGAAGCAGTTAGAAAAACGAAGGCTTCTGAGTGCAAGGATTTAAAAGCAGCCTATATCATCTCGCTTTTATCGATATAAAAAATTGAACTCACCAAACCCATCAATGACGCATTCCGATTTATAGGATCCCCCGCATAGATGGAAGATTTACGCATTACACCGAGATTGACTCTCAGCCGCAAAGAACTGCATATCTCGACCGCTCGAAGCAGCGGCCCGGGCGGGCAGAACGTGAACAAAGTCAACACCAAGGCAACCCTCAGATGGAACCCATTTCGATGTGTTCATTTCCCCGTCGGATGGAGAAAGAGGTTCACCGAGCAGAACCGGAACCGTATGACGAGGGAGGGTGAAATCGTACTCCAGTCCGATCGCTATCGAGATCAAAAGAAGAATATCCAGGACGTTCGGCAACGCTTGGTTCAACTTCTTGTGACCTGCGAGCAACCCCCCAAAAAACGCAGACCCACTAAACCAACAAAAGGCAGCCAACGGCGACGGTTAAAAAACAAACGAGAACAATCAGAGAAAAAAGCTCTTCGCAGCAATCAACTCAGGCTCGACTAATAGATTAAATCGAGTCCTGCGACGACCAGAAAGCAATCCGGCACAATCATTTTGAGCCATGTGTCGACTTATCCAAGATATTCGCCGAACCTTAAAAGAATCCTTCAGCGTTCCCATCGAACGCCACGAAAGCATAGTGGACGCCCAAACCTGCAGACGCAAATCGCCTGCATATTGATTGACAATTCTGCATGGCTGATCCGCGGACTCGTTGCCTGTGCTTCAACGCAAAATAAGACTAGGATGACAGATATTAGGTGTTCAACTTTTCACTACTGAAATTCGCTCGGCGGTCGGAACTCACATCGCTAGATCGAATGATTTGAGGGAACGAAAATCATATTGGTCATGAAATTATTTTGATCATCGACTTGAATACGGTATGTAAGAATATTTCTGATTAAACTACGATTCATCCAGTGCAAGTTTCATTGCCATCTGGTCCTCTCCATAAGCAATTAGGAGGGCGCATGATGCCAAGACACTCCCCTGACCCCCCTGTGGCGCACCATCGAGTTTTGTAAATCCAATGAAAAAAGCGACTCACCTCGACGAGATGCTCTCCAAATGGGCTTTTGATCCGCAGACACTGGGTGTGCGACTGGTCAAAGGCAAAGATGGACGAGATGTTCTCCAGATGCGGGTAGACATGGGCATTTTGCAACTGGAGACAACTGGCCGCCCAGATGGGGAATCCTACGAGGGCCACGAGTCGGTTTTAGAATTCCTTCAGCAAACGCAACTATTGGAGCCAGACCATTCGCTCACCGAACAACAATGCATGGACATCGACAGAGAGTTCATGCAGTTCTACCACAGGCGAATTAGCTGGCTGAGACTGCAGTTCTACAATCGTGCTGTCATGGATGCTGATCACACGCTCCGACTCATGGACATCACAGAAAATATGAGTCCTGATGAGGAATGGATTGGCTCACACGAACAATATCGGCCCTTTGTTTTATTTCACCGCACGCAGGCAGAAGCTTTGGGACAACTCGAAGAAGCATCCGCAGAGGAAGCGATTCAAGCGATCAATTCCGGCTTAACAACGATGAAAGCTTTTTTTGAAAAGCACGAAGCGGATGACCATTTCGAGAACGACGAATTGGTCATTCGATTGGTCGACCTTCGTGAATCATTACGAAATGAATATTCGGTTGGCCAGACTCTCAACGAACAACTTGCTGATGCGGTCGAACAAGAAAAATACGAACTTGCCGCTAGGCTGCGTGATGAACTGTCACGCCGTGACATGAAGTAGCGACTTGTCTTGATCAGAGGCATAGGTACCTTACTCGGTCACGGCAGGTGAAAATGAGATCTCTAACCAAATAACGACCGCCGAAAACAAAAACCGTTGCAGCCCATGGCGAGTATTGCCCGAAGCCGAAGTGGCAAGTCACCCATTCCTTTAAGATCCCTCTCACCTGCGCCGTTGGGGTCTTCAGCCTGGCTCCTATTTCTAAGATGGTCAGCGGTTACGGGTCAATTGATTACCGTCTTAGTCGCTGGAATTTTTACTGATGTAAAACTCCACTACGCCCCACTCTTAGCTTGTGTCACCCTCACAGGCATCACCAACCTTGCTTACGGGTTCTGGCTGCGTTTTCATTTTGCCAGAAGGCAGGTGGGTGCAGCTACTCAAGAAAGTCAAACTAACCGACTTGCGCAAGCGTCATCCCATTCAGCTGAAAGCGACACAGAGGATTCCGAGCACTCCGTGGCGTTTGCGCTGATGCTGCTCGACTTGGCTACACTGACGGTCATGCTTTATTTCAGCGGTGGAACAGGCAACCCGTTCAGTTTTTTCTACTTCGTAAATCTTGCAGTCGGTGGGGTCATGATTCGGCCACGAGCAGCGTGGAGCCTCACCGCAGTGGCAATCTTTGGGTATACATTCCTGTTGTTTCAATCGATGCCAGTTGAAGCCTTGGGAGCGATACCCTCGAATGAACTCAACCTGCGAGTCATGGGCCTTATGCTCGCGTTTGCTGCCTGCTCGAGCGTGGTCACCTATTTTGTAACCCGAACCGCTTCACAATTAAAAAATCGAGAAAGCGAGTTACGAAAAACTCAAGCGGCTCGCGATGCGAGCCAGAGACTACAAGGTCTTACCAGTCTCGCGGCAGGAGCAGCCCATGAATTGGCAACGCCATTATCCACCATTGATGTCATTGTTCGCGAACTTTCCAGACACCTCGAAGATGTCAATAAACCAGACTCAGTGACCACTGACCTGCAATTAATTGACGCTCAACTTGAAATGTGTAAACAAATTCTCCATCGGCTGCGTGACTCTGCGGGTGACTCAATGGCCCAGCGATGGGATCACACCACGGTGGGCGAACTCATTGACACGACGCTTGAAGGAATTAGAGACCCACATAGGGTGGAGGTCTCTGACGGAGCAGACGTTGTGGAGCAGGCAGCGTTGTGGGTTCCACAAGAGGCGGTAGCTCAAGCGATACGAAACTTGATTCACAATGGACTGGATGCGAGCAAACAGGGTAGCACGATACACGTTGAAGCAATTTTGGAAGCGGACGCGGTCAAAATACTCGTGATTGATCAAGGTGAGGGAATGAACGAGGAGGTCCTAGGCCGTGCTTCCGACCCTTTTTTCACCACGAAAGCCCCCGGCAGTGGGATTGGACTCGGACTTTTTCTGGCCAAAAATGTCATCTCCCAGCTTGGTGGACAACTTCATTTCGAATCTTCCCCAGGTTCGGGAACCGCAGCGATCGTCTCGATACCATTGGCCGGTCAACAAGAATACGTACGCACGGCTAATTAGGAGAGCTGTGATGAACGGACTACAAAGACAGGGCTTCGTTTTGGATAATTGTTCAAACGGGAAAGCCGATCATCATTCGAATACCACGGCAAATCATCATGATTGATTCAAGCGGTGACCCCGATCCGGTTTACAACACGGCTACGGTGGGAGCCTCCAGCATCCTACTGGTGGATGACACTTACGTGCTTCGGGAGCGTCTGTCCGTTGCAATGCAGCAGCGAGGCTTCCGAGTTGAGACGGCGGGGAATTACGAGGAAGCGGTGGAAACCTTTTCTGCAAGACCGACTGAACTGGCGGTTTTGGACTTGAGAATGCCCGGAAAAAGCGGATTGGAACTCTTGCGATCACTGCTAAATATTCAGCCGGACACACGTGTCATCATGCTCTCGGGTTTCGGCAGTATCCCCGCATCCATCGACGCGGTACGTGCTGGAGCGGTCAACTTCCTGAGCAAACCAGCCGATGCAGATGACATCCTTTCGGCATTTGTTCGAGGGGACTCACCCTCAGTTCCCGAAGGCGCGAACGCGTTTCCTGCACCTTCTTTAGCTCGAAATGAATGGGAGCATATCCACCGGGTCTTGAGCGACTGCGGTGGAAACATTTCTGAAGCCGCCAGACGGCTGGGGATACACCGAAGGAGCTTGCAACGCAAATTGAGAAAACGTGCGCCAGAAGACCCCGCAACACCAGAAAATGATTCGATTGATGACGAACTCTGATCGTTAGCGTGTCGCCGAAGGAATTACCTAGACGGATACGATGCTTGCTCCAGAAGAAGAAGTGAATCGTACACAGGATACCTTTGATGTTTGCTCGCTAAAGAACAG
>JAYYHM010000066.1:0-3117 GCA_036148415.1 Planctomycetota bacterium | reverse complement strand
CGTTCGTTCGACGTTTTCCAGGTTGACGGGTCGATACGACTGCATTGACTTCCGGCTCGCTAAGAAGAAGAAAATTCGGAGAACATAGAACCGCTGTAAGTGTGGAAACCATCGCGTGCTCGACAGATGGCTCAGCCTCCTTCAATGTCTCAAACAGTCTGTACTTACGATCGACTTCACTGGGGGTCACTGGACGTCGATATGCCCGCGCCATAAACCGTTCGATAACCTCCCGCGCATACTTGGATTCATTCAAATTCGACCCTGCATCAAATAATATCTGCCTGTATTGCTTAGATGGCCAAGTAGGGAAGTAGTTACTTGTAATATCCACCCAATCGATATCCAGTTTCGGTAAATCTTCATAGGCAAGATCGCTTGTACCCCGCCGATAGTCATTGAAGATTCGAAAGTAAGAAGGTCGAGCTGGCTTGTTGGATTGGAAGGGAAAGTTCGCACCCTCCACGATGAACTCGTAGGTCTCCATCCGGTCCGACGAAATCTGAATGTTTCCGGCCTCTCTTTGATCGGATACTCCATTTCCTCGAAACGAGCCCAATTCAAACGAGAGTCTCGGTAGTTCACCGTCTTTACCTTGGATCGCTGCGCACCGAACGCGAACAAGAACTGGAGTATCGTGTGGAACTTCGTACATCTCAATGCGAAATTCGGGTTGCCAACCTGACCGTCCATCTCCTTTGGCTCCACCGATCTTCCTGCCCCCAGCAAAGACGTCCCCTACGCTGTCCTGCGGTCGGTCTCCCGCAAGAATGATTCCCTGGGGACTCAACTGACCGTGATCGAGTTTAAAAAGTGGCGCCCTAACCTTCTTGTCCGTCTTAAAATGCTCACCTTTCTGCAGGTTATAGCTCACTGAGTTATTGCTATTTCGATCGTTACCACTCTTCTTTGCCGCGTCGTCAGCGACTTTGAAGGCGAGCTCGGGCTCAACATGCACAAAATAAGGTGCCGGTGATTTCTTTGGGGCGAGTAGAACTCGCTCTAAGGACGCTCTCGCAATGCGTTCAAGGTACTCTAGGTGAAGTGAGGAGGTCCTCAGAACCGAGCTATTATTCTTAAAGCCCTCCTTCGCAACACCTTCAGGAGGCAAGTCCACTGCGAATCTCAGGTCAAGGTCGAGTAGGTCTCTCAGGGTGTTGCTGTATTCGTAGGCGGTCATTCTCCGCATCACATTCCTACCTCCCGTCGATCGCTTGAACTCCATTGCATTTCGCAACGCGTTAGACAAGGATTCGGCCATCTTGCTCCGCTCGCTTGCTGTCGGCTGCAACGCTTCTTGAGGTGGCATCTCGCTCAGGTTGGTCAAATCTAGAATCTCTTGCCACATGTCCGCGTCACTACCCGAAACTAGATCAGCATCGAGCTGATCGACACGCAAGCCAGCCTTCTGCTTCTGGGGACCGTGGCAGCCGAGACAATACCGCTCTAGATATGGCTGGATCGTATGATCGAAAGCATCCGTATCAGACGTTGCGGTTTCCTGTGCGCCGAGTCGCACAGGCAGGCATTCAAGGAAAACCAGCCCAATTAAGAAAATCATCAATGCCCGCCTTTGCATTCCCTGAAGCTGCATATCACTGAAATGCGTAGAAAACAGAAAACAGCCCCACCCCCACCCCTGCTTGGTTCGGGGATAAGAATCTCTTATTTGCTTCAGACTCTTATGCATAAATACAGAAGTAGGTGGCGTAGATTAATCACGTTTCGACCTCACTCTCAGCCAAACACTCCCAGTTCAAGTAATAGAAAGGAGATTTTAGACTAATCGGGGCGGCTCACTGGGAAAGCAAATATCAAGGTCCAAGCATGATGGCAACAAACATGGCCTGATCGTAGAGGATTTTGAACCCCGCCTTATCATAATGATAATTCGGCACAATCACCACTGACATCTCCCTTAAACGTTCCATATCCAATCGAAGGGGGTGTCAAGAACGCAGGCTGCGTCGGACCAACTGCCAATACATGGTCAACATGATGCGATTACCGCGCAACTGAGACGCATAACCTCAAAAATTATGAGTGTGCCGCGAGCACCATTACTTCAAACAATGTAACTTGTCAGCGCTGCGGATCAGCAGGACCTCGTCGGTCGCTGCTGGTGTTGACCAGAATAATCCATCCAGAGAATTACTGCCCAACTCAGTAAACTCATCTCCGGATCCGACGACAATCGTTTCACCGGACTCGTTGAGTGTAAAAATCCTTTCACGGACGGCCCACAACGACGCCGTCACGCTCGAAGCATTTGGGATCCGCTCACGGTAAATTCGCTCTCCGGTTTCCGCATCATGGCAGCTGAGGATACCGCGGCCGAGAACATATACCTTCCCGTTGACCACCACTGGTGAACACATCCCAGGTCCTGCAGCCTCTTGGACCCAACCCAGACCCTGCTCGACAACTTCGTCAATGGCAACCTCGCCCTCCAAGCCTGCGACGACTGCCAGCAGTGGTCCTCGACTGCTACGACCGCTTTGCCCGAAGTACAAACGCTCCTCGTCAAACGTAGGGGAAGCACTGAATGAGCCACCAAGACCATTCATCTTCCAGAGCTCTTTACCTGTCCTTGGCTCGTACGCTGTCAAGGTACCCGATCCACAGACGATCAATTCACTTCGAAGTGGATTCGACCAAATGATGGGAGAACTCCAACTGGTCCGGCTATTGCGATCCTGCCGCCAAACGTCTTCGCCCGTTTTGCAGTCGATGCCACAAACAAAGGACTGCTCCTCATTATCGCACTGCACAAACAACATGCCCTCGTGCATTGACAGAGAACTACCGGTACCAAAGTCCGTCCCGGTTCTGAATGCCCCGAGCTCTCTCTTCCAAAGTATGCTTCCGTCGTAATCGAGTGCTGCGACAACACCCACCGCGGCATAGTAAACATAGAGCCGTTCTCCATCGGTGACAGGTGATTCGGTTGCGTAGGAGTTGGAGGGATGGATTTTGTAGGGAGGCTTTCTCGAAACCACTTCCGTTTTCCACTGGGCACTGCCATCCTCAAGTGAAACACAGTGAACTTCGAATCGGTATGGCTTGTCCGGGGCTCTGGATCGGAAAAAGGATCCCATCGATTGAACACCTTCGCCG
>JAYYHM010000065.1:0-4383 GCA_036148415.1 Planctomycetota bacterium | reverse complement strand
TTCCCGCGGGGCTCATCGCTTGCAGTACTCTGTATGGCGAAACATCAAGTTATGGCGACAGCATTGGCCGCATCAGTATGATGGGTGCCAAGCTCTGGATCTGTTTTCTTCTTTGGCAACAGTTTGGCGGAAAGCACGGCCTCGTGGCTGTTCTTAAGGAAACCCAGCCGCACCGGCTCCTCACACGAACTCGCCTGCTCTGGTGCCCGCTACTACTCTGCAGTCCGCTCTTCTTCTTGATCCTTGCAGCTCGAGGTTACGTGATCGCTTCGATCAACTTGAGCCACAGCTTCGCTGAAACCATCGGCGTGGTTGTGCTTGGGGATGTGATCTATTGGATGGTGCTGCGATGGTTCTCATTGCAAGCCAAAAAGCTCGCGGTAGCAGAACGACTGGAACGGATTGCGGCCGCTCGGGAGGCAGCAGAAGCTGCGGGCGAATCGCAGGATGATGAGGAGAACAGCGAAACCATCGAGGTACCACTTGAAGAAGATGAGTCACTGGATCTGGAAACGATCAGTCAACAGACCCGCAGTCTGGTGCGATCTTTGATCGGAATCGGTATCGTTATCACCGTCGCGTCGCTGTGGTCGAGCAGCCTACCGATCGCGGAACGGCTCCAGAGCTACCAAGTTCCACTTACGGACTTTGATCTCTTGGAAATCGTCAAAGGCATTTTGGTCTTTGGGATCACCTGGTTGGTGATCAAGAACCTACCTGGTGTTCTCGAGCTATCCGTGCTTCGAGCTTCATCGATTGAATCGGGGACGAAGTATGCCATCACCTCACTGTGCCGTTATGCCATTGGCGCGATTGGTTTATGGTTAATCACTAGCGTGCTGAATGTCGACTTCACGCAGTTTGGGTGGATGGCTGCCGCACTGAGTGTCGGTCTGGGATTTGGATTACAGGAAGTGATCACCAATTTTGTCTGCGGATTAATTTTGCTTTTTGAGCGGCCGGTACGGATTGGAGATGTAGTCACCATCCAGGGAACGACCGGCACAGTGACCAAGATCAGGATGCGAGCGACGACGATTACGAACTGGGACCGTCAGGAGTTTGTCGTACCCAATAAAAGTTTGATCACCGACACGATCCTCAACTGGACGCTCAGTGCCTCGGTGAGTCGGATCGTCATTACCGTGGGTGTCGCGTATGGCACCGATACCGATAAAGCTCGTGAAATCCTATTGAAAGTCTCGAATGATCATCCGGTGATCATGAATGACCCGGGGCCTTTAGCGACGTTTGAGCAGTTTGCTGACAGCACGCTGAATCTTGTTCTTCGTTGCTACGTTCCTGACCTCGGGTTCCGCCTGAGGACGACTTCAGAGCTCTACACCCAGATTTATCGTGCATTCAATGAAGCTGGCATCGAGATTGCGTTCCCACAGCAAGACATTCACATTCGTAGTGGGATCGAGCATTTGACCCACTCAAAGGGCAACGAGAAGGCAGCTTAAAGACTTTACCCACGCTCTACGTTGGTGCATCATTTAGGAAGATATCCATCCGCCCGTTGAATGAGCCAACCAATGCCAGACACAGCCCAAACGTTGCTACCTGCCGCCTGGAACGTTCCCCAAAAATTTCGAGACCGACTTGGGAAGTCGGTGGGACGTCAGCGATTGATGCTCGAGGGTGGTCACCTATTGCTTGTGCTGCACGCGCCACCGGAGCGAGATCACGACAAACGACAAGGTCGGTTCTATTGGCGGCAACCTGACGGCACATGGTTCAGCAACCAACTCGGTTCGGGTATTGGATCACTGATCAAACATCTTGATGAATACAATACGTTTCTTGATCAGCTCGAGGAACAGGAAGAGCAAGCGGTCAGTGCAAAGGACTACTTCGAGATCAATGATCACCTTGCGCCATTATTAAGAGCTTCGGCCAACTTGCACACCGTTCTGCACGACGCAAGGAAGCAGTGTCCTGATTTTCGTGAATTGATCGATGTACGTGACCGTGCCTACACCATCGAAAGGACTGCGGAACTTCTTGCATCGGGCTGTAAAAATGGACTCGACTTCCAGATGGCCAAGCAGGCCGAGGAGCAAGCCATCAGCAGTCATCGGATGGCGATTGCTTCACACCGGCTCAATCAACTTGCCGCTTTCTTTCTACCTCTGGCGACCCTATCCGGTTTGTTTGGTGTCAACATGGAGACTGGGTTTGAGGATTTACCAGGACCCACCCCTTTCCTCACGCTTACCGCAATCGCATTGTTGATCGGCACGGTGATTGCTCTTCTGCTAGGGCGTGGCGACGGAGCGTCCTCCGGTAAGTGACATAACATCTCGCATGTCGCGCGGCTCTCGTGACCCGCGGATTCACTCAACACTCAGAAGTGATCGATTGGACTAAGAACTGACCGTTAGGTTGATCTGGAAATCACCCTGATTATCCGATAACGATCCCACCGAATCATTCACTCGAAATAACAACCAACTGTACTGATCGATTTCCAGTACCTTTTCTTCATCGATCGCGTGAATCTCCAGCGGCTCCAGCGACTCCGCGTTATCAGGTATCGCGTTGGGTAGGATGCAGACAAGCAATTGACCGAGAGGACGGTTGCGATGGTATTGCAAAGTGATCCCTGCCGGTTCGCTGATCCAAGGTCGCGTCGTCTCGGCAAGAGTGATTTTCCCTTCCGCTGCGAAGCGGATCTTGATTCCGCCCGGAACACGAACACCGATTGATTGCCAACCTTGATCGGCGCGAACTGACAACTCGAGAGGCTGACCCTGCCATAGCGGATCCTGGACCGAGATCGCCACCCTTTCTCTTTCCCAATCAAATCCGTAATCAAGGTCTTCACACAGTAAACGCCAGCGAGCGGAGACAATCGGCCATTGATCCTTGAGGTCGCCGGAAACGATGCGATTGAAACCTGTCCCCTGATCCGCACCCTGCCGGGCTGCATCGATTAGCGTTTCACGATATTCAGGATAACCCTGAAACAACTGCACCAACGCCCAGCTCCAACTGTACGAACCCACATCACCGAGCAAATTAGGCTGGTAACCCATCACCGTTTCCACTGTGGGTACTTGGTTCTCTTGGCGGATTTGCTCCATCTTTTTGAATCTTCCCCAAAATGGAACTTGCTCACGTGAAGCAGGAATGGAATTCACCAAAACCGAATTGCCAGAGCTTGAGTGCAATCCCAACAGCTCCGCGGTTCCCTCCTGAAACCAGGTCGTCCCTGCACCTCCGAAAGCACCAAACATGTAGGCGTGGACGCCTTCGTGTAAAACGAGATGCCGGGTGTAATACTCACTTGGCTGTGCTTTGATCCAAATTTGTTGGTTCAATGCGTAACCAAAATTAAAATCGGGCAGCTGAGTGGGGATCAGACGTTGGGCACGGAAGATCGCTTCATTCCGCATCACGAAAGCTTGGATCCGGAACTTAGAGGGTTCAAAATTCTGATCATTCCAGAAAGCGACCCATTGTTCGACCGCATGATCAAACGTAGAAACAATCGTGTTGATCTCTTGTTCCGAATCTAAGTCGGTGATCAGCTCAAGGTATTTACCTTCACGACGGACCAGTGGATCCTCCGCCGCAGTTGCGGAAGAGTTAAACGAACAGAGTCCGACACAGAGAATCAAAATTGTGAGCTTCATCCCCACAATCTAACCCTAATTCTGCTCAGGTACGACGTCGAAATCCAATGATTCTGCCGCATTCCCCCCATCGTCGACAAATCGCTCTCCTTCTCCACCTCCTTGGATTCCTTGGGTTTGTGATCACCGCCGGCTGCATGAGTCGCTCCGAGAGCACAGTGGTGGTCTACTCTGCGTTGGACCAAGAGTTCTCTTCACCGTTGCTAAAAGCTTTTGAGAGGAAAGCTTCTGAGAGGGAAGGGGAAACGCAAACCGAAGTCTTAGCTAAGTTTGATGTGGAGTCTACAAAAACCGTGGGTCTCGTTAATCAGATCATCGCGGAAGACGATCGTCCCGTATGCGATGTCTTCTGGAACAACGAGATTTTGCACACGGTTCGCCTACAGAAACTAGGGCTTCTCAAACCCCACGCCTGGAATCGACCCCCTAACTACCCCTCAGACATGGTGGCGGAAGATGGCACTTGGTTTGGTTTTGCCGCTCGCGCTCGCGTTCTGATTGTGAACACGGATTTATTAGAGAATCCGGAGGATTACCCGCAATCGGTGGAAGAACTGGGGGACCCAAAATGGAAGGGACTCTGCGGAATGGCGAGGCCACTGTTCGGCACCACTGCGACCCATTTTGCTGTCCTGAAAGACAATATCGGACAGGAACGCACTCTGGCGTTTTTAAAGGCCATCAGCAACAACGCGGTGGTCCTGTCGGGGAATAAGCAGGTTGCCACGGCCGTTGCATCAGG
>JAYYHM010000064.1:0-4088 GCA_036148415.1 Planctomycetota bacterium | reverse complement strand
TTCCGATGATTTGTCGGCTCTGATGATCACCTATCCCTCCACACACGGAGTTTTTGAACCCACTGTTCGTGAGGCATGTGAAATCGTTCATCAGCATGGTGGACAGGTCTACATGGATGGAGCGAACATGAATGCACAAGTCGGTTTGACGACCCCCGCAGAATGCGGAGCCGACGTCTGTCATCTGAATTTGCACAAAACATTCTGCATTCCTCACGGTGGTGGTGGACCTGGCATGGGGCCAATCGGTGTTGCTCCACAGTTAGAACCGTTTCTGCCCGGTCACACCGTTCAGCGTCCGGACACAGCGGGTGAATTTGCCATTGGGCCTGTATCGGCCGCCCCCTACGGCAGCCCCAGTATTCTGACAATCAGTTATCTCTATATCAGCATGATGGGAGCTGAGGGCCTGCGAAAGGCAACACAGGTAGCCATCCTGAACGCGAATTATATGGCTCAAAGACTCTCCTCTCACTACGACATCTTGTACACCGATGCGAACGGTCGAGTAGCTCATGAGTTCATCGTCGACTGCAGGAAATTTGAGAAATCAGCTGGGGTCAAGATTGATGATATTGCTAAAAGATTGATGGACTATGGATTCCATGCACCCACGATGGCTTGGCCAGTCCCCGGGACCCTCATGATAGAGCCAACCGAAAGCGAATCCAAAGAGGAGCTTGATCGATTCTGCGATGCGATGATTTCTATTCGAGAGGAGATCAGTGCAATCGAAAATGGCAGGTGGGATCAAAACGACAACCCGTTGAAAAACGCTCCGCACACCATGCAGGTGATCGGGGCTGATCAGTGGTCGCATCCCTATTCGAGAGAACAAGCTGCCTGGCCACTTCCTTGGCTTCGAGAGTCAAAGTTTTGGCCCTTCGTGGGAAGGATTGATAACACCTATGGAGATCGGAATCTGGTTTGCAGTTGCACGCCGATGTCTGACTTTGAGTGATGAAAGTTAGGGAAGCGCGGCTTCCTTACCGCTTTCTTAAAACGAATACGGCATCCGCCAGGTCCTCATCCATCGACCTGACTTCATCAATGTCATAATCAAAGTCATGAATGCCTACTAATTCGAAATCGTCTTTTACCGAGTTTAGCAATTTCCGGACTTGCTGATACGTGTAGAGTCGCAACGGGAATTCGCTACGTATTCTTTCAATCTTTCCCGACTTCCTTCTGGCTTTGATTGAAACGCTTAATTTCTCCTGCCTTATTCTCCTGTCGAAATCAATCACTTTCAGAGTTACACTGACATTCGTGCCACCGTGACTGGCTTTCCAGCGTTCGGTGCATTCGCTATCAGCATCCAGTGGAATAATATGAAAACCTAGGATGTAGATACCCCCGCTTCTCAGATACTTTGAGACTGATTTCAGATGTGAGATTGCATCTTTGTCGCTGAGAAGATGACGAAAGGTATTGAACGTGCAAAAAGCCGCATCAAAAAAATTTGAGAATTTCATTGAGGTCATGTCACCCAAGACAAGATTCGCTTTCAATTTTCTTCGGCGGAGCCTTTTGCCTAAGTAGTTCAGCATCGGCTGACTGAGATCCAAGCCGGTTACCTCGTACCCCCGCTCAGACATCGCAGCGACTAAACGACCGCTTCCACATCCAGGTTCCAATACACATTGAACCGGTCGTTTGGCATATCGATCAAATGCTTCCTGAAAAAAATTTAACTCTGCTGGAGTTTCATCACGAAAAACCATGTCAAAGTATTGAGGGTGGTCATACCAGTCAGCCATGGGAAATCTTCCGATAATCCCGAGTAATCTTGCCCGGGTTGAGATGCAGAGTGAAAGGAACTAAAGAGAAAGTAGCTCAGAGTGACCGGAGGTAGGCGATCAGATCTTCGATCTCGGCTTCACTCAGATTACCCTCTCCATTCACATGTTCTGGTCGGTGAAGATCTGTGATCACACGCCGTAAATCTCTGGCACGACCTGTGTGGAGGAGTCTCGCTTTTTGGTACACGCCCACCAGGGAGGGCGTGTTATAGCCTTTGTAGACGTCATCCTCACTACCGGTCCCCACATCATGGATTTTACCGTCTGTGAAATGATCGCCATGATGACAATCTATGCATGCTGCTTTGCGTCCATAGAAGACTTTCTTACCTCGAAGAGCTGCCTCTGACAGCGTGCCGTTGTCAGTTAAGAACGGATTCGGTGGAGGTGCAAGAGTCGAGAGGAACGCAATGAGATCACGTTGATCCTGCTCTGAGGGCATCTCACCTTGCATGGTTGACGTAATGGATTTTTCCATGGAGTCCATCAAGCTCGTTTGCCAGCCATGCCAAGTCCATGGGAATGTTTTGGTCACCGAATACAGAGGCAAGACGGTTTTTAGAGTCATCTCGGAGCCATCATTCATGGTGTCCATCGGTCTGGCATTGATGCCACCGTCCTGATGACAACTGTGGCAACTGTACCACTGATCCAGGCTCCGCGTTCCATCATAAAAGATTTCCATCCCTCTCCTAGCAGCAGTCAACACTTCTGGGCCCCCAAGAGGAATTTCATGAAGTATTTCCCCCGCGTTTATATCGATCACTTGAACTGCGTTTTTTAGGTAGTTGGCTACGTAAGCGGTTCTTGAATTTTTTGCAAACTTCACACCCAATGGACGACCGCCCAAATCCAACCTCCGAAAACGTTCCCGAGAATATTGGAGTCCACGATCAATGAGGTCTCCTGGTCCACCTTGAGCCACGAAGGGGAGATCAGGCAAGCGATAGATCAAAAGCTCATGAGTGCCAGAGCCACTCGCGATCAGTGTCTGTTGGTCCGGACTGATCGATAAATCATGTGGGTCAGAAACTGCCTTTCCTGGAACATCCAGTGATATCGCTTCGCGGTATGAAGGCCCGTCGAATCGGACTCGTCCGATTCGGCTCGCTAAAACCCAGCCCCTGCGGATGTTCCCAACCGTGATTGGATTGGTCCGATAGACCATCCAAGTAAAGTAGGCATATTGTCCATCCTGTGAGGTTCGCATTTGTCCAAGGTTTGTACCGTTGGCTAACGGTTCGGTGTAAAGCGTCTCGCCGGATTCGACATCAATGACAGCTATCTTCGATTCTCCCCCTAAACCAACAGCTATCCGGTCACCTTTGGGGTTGAGGGTGAGATATTTTGGCCAACGCCCGACTGGGATCTTTCGAGTCAGCCGATTCCTGTTCAAATCCACTTCGGCAATTTCGCCGGTTGCGACCAGACCGATATAGGCAAATCCTACCTCCCGGTTGATCGCTAACCCATGTGGTTCCCCGCCAACCTTTATTTGATTTCGGACGACGAGCTTGTCTTCATCAATCTCGAATTGATGAATTTTGCCCGTGGCTTTCGTGGTCAATAAGATACGATTGTTATCTATGAATTCGATATCCGTGGGCTGATTTTCGCAGGGAACTTCATCTACTAGTCGATAGTCAGAGGTACGAATCAGCGACAAGGTGTTTGAGATCTGATTCGCAGTCACAAGAAAACGCTCGTCGGGTGCTACCGCCAAATCGTAGGGCGATCGATCGAGATCAGCTACGTTTGCTTTTGGGCTTGTTTGCGGCTCTGCCGCGCGTTGTTCAGTACTGCAGGCGAAAAGGTAAACAACAGAGAGGATCGATAGGTGGATCGTTTTTATCATGGGCAACGATGGTACTGCGTTGACAGGTGTTCTTGGGATTAGGCTGTCGAGTGTACTGTATTCTGGCCATCTTTTTGACATCTTCTTGCTTTCGGTTGATCAGCGGAGAGTTTACCTGACGTGTAAAGGGCACAGGTATCAGTTTTCAATCAGGATACGATGCTCAAATTTGGGCTCGTTTTCTGTCTATTCGTGTACCGTCAGGCGGCTTTTTCCCTAACTAACTGTCAAACTCGGGGAACGAACCCAGTTCTCCACTCAAGGACAGGTATTCGTCGCATATTCCATTTCCTAAATGATTTATCGCAAGATTATTCGGGGGGGTTCTCTACTTGAGCTTTACAAGTCGTTAAACTATATAATTCGGTGCAGAGAGCACCCGATCTATCCTACCTCTCTTTGAAGGGACAACCCGTGAAGAATTTTTGTTT
>JAYYHM010000063.1:0-2831 GCA_036148415.1 Planctomycetota bacterium | reverse complement strand
GACATGTTGGAACTTGAACGATTCCTGATCCGACTCAAGCACATTCCAGTGCCGTTGGCTTTTCGTATGAACCTGAGAGATTTCTTCTTCACCCTGAATTCGCGTTTTGGTCTTCGCAGCGTGGGTCACTTCGTAGTGAAGTTGCTCGCCTGCTGTCACCTTGTACCGGAGCAGGTAGCCTTCTGATTGATCTACCTGCTCTGCCCGGCAATCCTCGGAAATCACGGTCATTAGAGTGAGCAGAACCAGATATGGCATCATATTCAATCGACTCATCAAGTCTCGTCCCCGTTTCGGTCAATGTGGTGAGTTTCACGACAGGAGAGATTGTCAGATCGTCTGATTTTCAGCAATAGAGATTTGCAGCGTATCCAAATCTAAGCGTGCCGCAGATGTCGAGCACCACGGCGAGAGAGGGTCATTGGTTGCGGTGTCTTTAGCGAGCTGACGGAACTGAGCCACCCCAGCCGAGTTTTTCGCGGAGAACGCGATAATCATCTCGGCCACGAACCGATAACATCTGAAAAGCGACGTCCGCTCTTTCTATCTTGACGCGGTCACCCGGTTTCAGCGTCCCTAATATCCGTCCATCGACGACAATACTTGTCGACTCATTAGGTTCATTGACCGCCAATTCCAAGCGAGTGTCGGCAGAATCTACCAGTGGCCTGTAGGTCAGTGTGTGAGGGCTGATGGGGGAAAGCACGATGGCTTGAAGATGCCTGCGAAGGATTGGCCCACCAGCTGAAAGATTTTGCGCAGTGGATCCAACGGGTGTGGCAACAATGAGGCCGTCGCAGCGATATCGTGTCGCGAGATGACCGTCTGCGAAAAGATCGATGTCTAGGATCTGATAGGGTGGTCCTCCTAGGACTGCCGCTTCGTTCAATGCGAGCTGCTCTGCGATCACTGAACCGTTGCGAATGAGGCTCGTTCGAAGCATCAAGTGATTGACAATTTCAAAGGCGCCCTCGCCAAGCCGAGGCCAAGTATCAAGAAAGTCATCGGGTGAAAGGTCCGCCAAGAAACCTAAGCGTCCGCAATTAATACCTAGCACGGGATTCGGGTTGCGACCCATTTGTCTGGCAGCTTGCAAGATAGAGCCATCTCCTCCCAGAACGATCACGAGGTCTTGTTCTGAATTCTGGAACTCGTATTCGAAGGCAAGATCTTCCGCCACGATATCTGCTTGACGAGAAATGGCGGGACGCAGTCTCTGAAGCTCTGCTCGCACCCGCTGCCTATTGGGAGCACCGAGGATCACAACTCTGGGCTTGCAAGTGGGATCATGCATCCATCTGGGTGCAGAGGTGGCTTCCATTGGATAAGTCCTCGAAGCGGAGATTGGCTCTTTGTCCGGACCCTAGGAAGTATGACTTGTTACAGATTCGCGGCAAAGTAGAGCGATGGCACGCGCGCTGAGGCCGTGTTGGTCCAGTAGCTCGTTACGATCACCGTGCTCGATGAACTCATCTGGAAGTGCAAGATTTTTCACCGAGCGAGTATCCAGTCCCTGTTGCACTGCACTCTCTAAAAACGCTGAACCGAAACCGCCTAACCCGGTTCCTTCTTCGAGAGTGATCACAAACTGCCCCTCATCCACCGCACTCTTTACCATCTGAGAGTCGATCGGCTTCGCGAATCGGGCGTTAATCACAGCTACATCCAAATCACCCTCGAGAAGCTCGGCAGCTTCTAATGCATTCTCAACCATTGCACCAAAAGCAACGATCGTTCCATCTTTCCCGTCTCGTAGTTTTTCGCTTTTGCCCAACTCAATGGCACCGGTTTCATGATCCAGCTGAAGTGCGGATGCTTTGGGGTAGCGGATACTGGTTGGATGATCATGTTGAATCGCAAAATCCAGCATTTTTCGTACTTCTGAAGCATAACCCGGAGCCATGCAAACCATATTCGGGAAGACTCTCATATAGCTGATATCAAACAGACCATGGTGAGTCGGTCCGTCAGGACCCGTCAATCCAGCTCGATCAAGCATGAAAACAACAGGCAGATCTTGGAGAGCCACCTCTTGAAAAATCTGATCGAAGCTTCTTTGCAGAAAAGTACTGTAGATATCAACGATCGGTCGGGAGCCCGCTTTGCTTTGGCCAGCGGCAAAAGCGACTGCGTGGGATTCGCAGATCCCCACATCAAAGAATTGATCCGGAAACTGTTCGCGAACGGGTTCCAGTTTATTTCCTTGGCACATCGCTGCTGTGATCACGGTGACTTTCTTGTTTGCCGCCATCTGCTCACGAATGGCATCACGAGCGTGTTGTGTGAAGGGTGGGAGTCCCTCGCTCTTCTTGGTGATTGGCTCACCATTAAGGTCATGGAATACAGGTGGCGTATGGAAATAAACGGGATCTTCCGCTGCAGGCTTGTAGCCGTGACCTTTTTCTGTAACTACATGAAGCAGTATCGGGCCCTGCATCTGGTTCGTCATAGCAAGGTACTTCCTCACCAAACTAATATCATGGCCATCGATTGGGCCCACGTAACGAATATTTAATTCTTCGAATAGCATCCCACCGAGGAAACCTGCTTTGACCGCTTCCTTCGTTTGTGCCAAGAAGCGTTCGGCGGGATCACCAAACATCGGTACGCGATCGAGGAGACGGGCGACCTCGCTCTTCAGCCCAGTGTAGAACGGATTGTCTCGGAGTCGATCGAGGTAGTTTGCAACGGATCCAACTCTCGGACAGATCGACATCTTGTTGTCATTGAGAATGATCGTCAAATCATCTCGCAGTTCTCCGGCATTGTTCATTGCTTCAAAAACAATGCCGCTGGGGAACGCGCCGTCGCCGATGACGGCAACGGTTCGG
>JAYYHM010000062.1:0-3131 GCA_036148415.1 Planctomycetota bacterium | reverse complement strand
CGTGGTCCTCCTCTCATTCACGATCAAGAGTTCATCCAAGTCATTCCATATGCTTAAGAGGTCCTTAACCGGGTTCGTTCCTGTCTTCATGCCGCTGGCGATTTCCACCGGCTGGATGGCAACAGGCGGTAGTAATGTGATTTGATTTGTCAGCAAGTCATTTTCATTCAAGTCATAGGCTAGGTAAGTCTCTTCAAGGCTGAAAATGAATGGACTACTACCGACAAGCTTGTCCTCGCTCCATCGAGATCCCGGAAAAGCAACCCGTGGACCGCTAGTCTCTGGGCCAAGCCTTTGCTTGGAAATGGAGGGGAGAGGAAGTGGTGAGAACTTTCCCGACACTGTCGAATGCGTCGCCTCGGTCGGCTTGGAAATTACCTCGCTGGCGATATCGGAAGGTGATGGTTCTTGTTGGTCAACCGAGCCGCTGTGGAGTAACCACCATGCTTGGAGATCTCGCAGATGACGTAAAGCTGTGGTGGTGTATTGAGCGTGCAGTAAAACCGTGGTGCTCGAGAGATTGTTCTGGATAGCGTGATGAGCTATCTCTTCCTTTTTCCTTTTTTCGCGGAAATCAGCAATTCTTGGCTGGTAAACGTGTGGACCGTATTGGAGTAATTGAATATCGGGCTGAGCTTGGTAGCTGCGAGGGCTCTGCATCAAAGGAGTCGAGTCCTGTGCAGTGCAACGAGCATCGAAGAGTAGGATTTGAATCAGGGCAAGTGGTATGAGAAAGGGGCGGACGATGATGTGGATGAAAGATTGTTTCTGTGCTGGGAAGTACACAAACATATTTCTGTTAGGCTCCTGAGTCCTGGTGCGATGGTCTGCTATCACCCATTCACTGGTTCAAAGTCAATTGGCTAGACAGACAAGAAACGGTTTTGGAAAGGGGCGGGATGCCCTTTGACCTGGTACCCCAATTCCTGTTGAACGGAGTACTTCAAAAGGTTGAGGAATCTACCTTCGCCAAGAGATAGCTACCTCAAAGAATCTTTGGATCTTGGTGATCCATCGAGGAGGAGTAAAAATGTTCTGATCAGTGGAACACTTCTGCTATCGTCGCCGTTGCCAGTCGAGCTTTCTATTTGGTCTAAGAAACTTTCAACGAATAGAGGTGACCGTGCAGGTTGTGACGAATGACACAGTCGAGGGATGCGGAACCGCTTCTTTTTGGTTTCTCATAGGATTAGAAACGGCCTCAGCTCGATGCAGAAGACTGTAGGCCCTTATTGATCCAAGCGAGCAACGCCTTCTCACGGCTTGGTCGTCTATCAACCGGTACCTGTTGTAGGTAGGGGGCCCAGGTTTTTGGTGGGGGGGCGTCGAACCACATCGATTCTTTTTTTACGGGATGTGTGATGGAGAGTCTCCAGCTGTGAAGAGCGATTCCTTTCTTGAAGCTGGCGGTAGAGTCATATTTTCGATCTCCGAGAACGGGACAGTCTCGCGCTGAGAACTGAATCCGTATTTGGTGTTTCCTGCCCGTATTGAGTTTAATAGCTACCAACGACCATTCGCTTTGAGAATGGAGGCATATCCAGCTTAACTCTGCTTTCTTGCTCGAAGGATTTGGGGTTTTCGTGGTGCGCATTCGATGGGCAATATCATCTTTGTAAACATGATCTGTCCATTGTCCCGTGGACCCTTCAGAGAGTGCTCCAGCTACTAGAGCGAGGTAGATCTTATCAGCAGAATGCTGATCCGTTTTGGCGAATTGCTGATTCAACCTTGCAGCGGCCTTACTTGTGCGGGCCAAGACAATCACGCCGGTGGTCATTGCATCTAACCTGCTGACTACACCAAGATAAACATTACCCGGTTTTCGATACTTTTTTTTAAGATATTCGCAAGCCAGGGAGTGCAAAGTTGGACCGGATTCCGTTCCCATTGTTGCGAGTTGTGCCGGCTTGTTGACAACCAAAAGGTGATTGTCTTCGAATAGGATTTGGTCCAAGTTCATAGCAGATGGACTTTTCGAATGGGTGAGTGAGCAGATGGATGCGAGGATGGAAGGCTATGGACAAGGATTGAAACAGACTTAATTTGCTTTGGCTCGTTTTGCGTACCGTGGACGTTTGAGGATTTTATGGATTAGGCCTGGTAGTAGCCTATCTGCGTAAACCAGTAGTTTGCCACCTCCGCTGAGGATCACTTCACGTTTGCGTTGGATGATGGCTCGAACGGTGTGTTGGGCAACTCGCCGAGGGGACCAGCTTCCGATACTTTTGGAAGCTGTACCCGAATCAGTTTCGATGAGTGAATTAAAAAATTCGCTGCGAGTCGTGCTCGGGCTGACCAAGGTCACTTGTATTCCCTCTGCAGCCAGTTCGCATCGCAGAGCATCACTCCAGCCATGCAGGGCGAATTTTGACGCGCAGTACTCACTTTTGTCTGGGACTGCGCAGTGGCCAAGAACACTGCCTACATTACAGATCACAGACGCATGACCCTGTCGTAGGTGAGGCAGGAGGGCACGCGTCAACTCGGCGATGGCAAAGAAATTAACCTCCATGACTTGTCGAAGTCTCTTTGGCGATGCCTTGCCAAATGGTCCGATTGCCCCGACCCCAGCGTTGTTAACCAGAAGATCCAGTCCGCCGTGCCCTTGTTCTTCAATGGTTTTCACAATCTTTTGTCGAGTATTCTGCTGTGTGAGGTCACCAACAATGGGAATCAGCGATTCTGTCGGATCGCCCTTCCACGACGTCAGCGTTTCCATGAGTTGTTCCTCACGTCTAGCTACAACGATGACCTTCGTTCCCTGATCTGCCAGTTGATGGGCGATACAGCGACCGATTCCGCTGCTCGCTCCCGTCACCACGGCCAGTGCGTCCCTGGGATCCCAACGCCTCATGTGCTCACCTTGTTCATGAATATGCAATCTGGGTCAAGGAACAAGAACGCCTTCTGACTCAGAATTGGCGAGTCTAGTGTCTTTGCCTTCAACGGGTAAACCCTCCTTCAACTTCGCGAATTTCGATTGCAGATCGACGAACCGGACCCATTGCTCCTGCAGGAATACGAATGCTCAGCGTGACAAAATCATCGCCGTAGTTGCGTGAAATGACTTCACTCTTTTCCGATAGATAAGAGAGGAGGCGCCCATCCGAATGGTGCAGATCCACTTC
>JAYYHM010000061.1:0-5824 GCA_036148415.1 Planctomycetota bacterium | reverse complement strand
CCCGATATTTTGGTTCTTAATTATGGCCCTAACACCCTACTGGTGAACAACGGTGATGGTACGTTCTCCGACCAGACCCAACTGCTGAGTGAAAATCCAGAAGAATGGTCTACCAGTGGTGCGATCGCGGATATAGACGGAGATGGCCTGAGTGATGCTGTCGTTCTTAACTACTGCAGCGGAATGGAACCTGTCACCGTGACCTGTCCGATGCCAGACTCGGCCGTATTCCGGTCGTGCAGTCCCGTTAAATTCAAAGCGTCGTTAGACCGATTTTACCAAATGACAAAGAGTGGCATTCTTAAGGACGTAACGAATCGCTGGGGAGGCCAACCCAGCGTGATAGGAAGGGGACTTGGAATTATTGTCGGCCCTATTAATGGGCAACCGGGGAATGACATCTTTGTGGCCAATGATATGACCAACAATCACCTCTGGTCGCTTCAAACCTCCGAACAACCTAACTCCGAAGATCCTATTCTGGTTGAGTCCGCAATGCTGCGTGGCCTCGGGACAGATGACCGCGCTATCGCTCAAGGGTCGATGGGAATTGCTGCAGCCGACTTGAATCGAGATGGTGATTTGGATTTTTATGTCACCAATTTCGACAAAGAGTACAACACACTGCATGACAACAAGTCTGCCGACATCTGGCAAGATATCACCTCCTCAGTTGAACTTGCTGCACCCACCATGCCACTTGTGGGCTTCGGCACCGAAGCGGTCGACTTTGATTCAGATGGATCGACGGAACTCATCGTCGCAAATGGCCACGTGGATATGTTCTCACGAGGGAATGAGAAATCACTCTATCAACATCCCATGCAGCTATTTGAGTTGAAGGATGACCTTTCATACCGCTCGATGGGAGAGGAGATAAAGAGTGACTATTTTCTTCAATCCCATGTCGCAAGGGCATTGTGGACCATGGATGCAAATGGCGATGCCATCACCGACCTTGTAGTAACCCATCAAACAGAGCCCACAGCACTTCTAATCAATCATTCACCACAGATCAGCCCGATGATCCACTTTGAACTTGTTGGCACGCAAAGTAGTCGAGACGCCATTGGCTCTCGGCTACGCCTAAGTTTCGGCGACGAAAAACGGACTGCCTGGCTGCTAGCCGGTGACGGTTACCTGTGCAGCAATGAGAGAACCCTTCGCTTGGCACTCGCCCCGGATGTGAAGCGGTGCAGAGTGGAGGTTGTCTGGCCCAACGGTGAAATCCAAGTTTTCGACGGGTTAGAGGCCCATCGAAAATATCTCTTGATCGAGTCATCGAACGCAGCTTTCGCCTTCTAGCCTATCCGCGGGCTCTTTTTCATCAAATAAAACGTCAAAACTGATGACGTGAGCCTAAACTGCGTTTGCCAATGATTACCGAGATGCTATGCTTTAAGGTGCATTTGGCAACCCTTATAAGATTTTAAGGCAAGGAACGTTCATGAATATACCAAAAGGGGGCCGTCAGGGCTTCACCCTAGTCGAGCTGCTCGTGGTCATTGCGATCATTGGCATTCTCGTTGGGTTACTGCTTCCTGCCGTCCAAGCTGCTCGTGAAGCAGCACGACGAATGAGCTGCAGTAACAACTTCAAGCAAATTGGCTTGGCTATCCACAATCATCACAGTGCTTACAAGCAACTGCCTACTCACGGGGCAGGAACGGATACTCTCGGAGGCACAGCTCCAGCCGGGAATACGGGAGCGACCACGAATTGGTGGTCCAATTACGGGGCGGCCAACGCTTGGCGTTTGAGCGCACTCGTCGGGCTAACTCCATTCATCGAGCAGCAAGCGGTTTGGGAGCAGATTAGCAACCCGAGCCTGGTCAACGCACTCGACCTGAGCAACCCCTACACAATTCCTTGGCCAGCGATGGGTCCGGTCCCCTCGCAGATTCGGTATCAACCATGGGGAACAGAGATCCCAACATTAAGATGCCCAAGCGATCCCGGTCAGGGCTTGCCCTCGCTGGGCAGAACTAATTACGCGGTTTGTTTAGGTGACTCCATGTGGTGGTCCGTTCGCGGCCCAGGGCACCTTCGATTCCGCACACCGGGGATCATGAACTTCGGCAACAACGGTTGGAACCGACAGAGCCGAGCAGCGGACCGTGGGGTCTTCGTGCCTCATCGTGAATCGAAATTCCGTGATATCCTTGATGGCCTAGCCAACACGGTTGCCATGGGTGAAATCGCGACCGATCTCGGTGATCGTGATAATCGAACCAGTTCGACACGCAACAGAAGTCAGAATCCACCACGTGCGATACGTGATAACCCAAAATGGTGTGCGGATCAGGGTCAGATCGACCCAGAGCGTCCTCAATTTTGGGCTGCAGGAGTTCCACTTGATGGAGCTGCTGCACGAAGAGGCTTTCGTTGGGCAGATTTTCGACCATACGCCTCAGGCTTCCACACGATCCTTCCGCCGAATGCTGAGATCTGTAGCGGTAACAATGCGGGTCAGACAGGTGTTTGGTCGGCTTCGAGTCGCCACCAAGGTGGAGCACACGTGTTGATGGCGGATGGAGCTGTCGTGTTCCTAACCGATTCCATTGAAGCTGGTGATAACCGAGCTCCAATGGTCTGGCTCAATAACTCCATCAACCCGCCAGGATCCGAAAGCCCGTACGGGTTATGGGGAGCTTTAGGATCACGAGCAGCTAAAGAAACGATCGAAGAACAATTGAATCAATAGTTCGTCTATCTCATTTAAGTTCATCAATAAAAAACCCCACTCGTGAAAATGAGTGGGGTTTTTTCGTGAATGGTAAAGCCTAGAAATAGTCAGTATTCCTATTCCTCTAACTCATCAGCTGGAGGAGCATCATTCATTGAATTCTCTTCCTCTTCGAGAAGAGCCTCATAATCATCGATAGCAGCCTGGTCTGCATCGCTCACCGTGCTCGTTGCCTCAGAAGAACCACCCCCACATCCAGAGAGACTCAGTGTGAGAGTAAACAGTGCAATCAACAGTAGGTTTAACTTTTTCATTGTTTTTCCGTTGCCTAGGTTGCGAAACGAATTTCTCCAAGTGCCGAGTATAGCGTGCTTTTCAGGAGATAGCACCACACATCATAGCGAGATCCAAAGACCTCAAGGTAAAATCCTTTTTTAAACCTTCTGTCAGTACTCGATGTTCTGGTTTGCAACATCGACACTGATCAATATGGGCACGGCCCACTTTCAAACCATCTAGGATCTCACGTCTATCCAGCTCTGCTTAAGTGAACTCTACGATCAATTCGCGGCAACCATCACAGCTAATGGTATCGTGATCGCAAGCTGCGAATGACAAGCGTATCTGATTCGCATCGACTTACATTTCCGATACCTTGCGATCTTGTCCAAAACATATTCAGCAGCAAAGCCAGATCTCAGCTGGTCCCTGCGGTGCGAGAAGGACTAGGAGTCCCAAATTGGTGACACTGTTAGGTCGATGCATTTCTACCATGTCGTAGGTTTAGGTTCTTGTGCCTCGCAAGGTCTTCACCCACTCGAAAAACTCATGGTTAGAGTTGAAGTGCTGCTCGCTTGGCAGGTTCCATTGCTCGAGCGATAAAGGTGACTCGCGTAAAAGCAGGAGCGAAAAAGGTGACGGCTCCAAGAACGGTTTAATTCGACTGGCTCGCATGGCGATCTCCTTTGTAGTTTTGACCTCTACTGATGAGACGGATCCTCAGCCGAGTTTCTTAATTGAAAGAAGAAAAAGATTTCGAATCATCAAAAACCCTGTGGAATTCGGGATCTCACTGGATACACGCGCTCAAAAGGATCGGTAATAAGGGTTCCAGATAAACATGCATTCAAGCAAAGAATATTGAATCCCCAGCTATTTTCTCGGGTCCTTCAGCCAAGAAGATCATTGACCTCTCAGAACAATGATGTCGGAAACTTCCAAACATTTAATCCCTGAACCCGATGATATGGCAACAAAGAAGACAAGCGTCCACAAAGGGGCGATACTTCTTCATTCCTTTTGTTCTTGATGACTGAACCGACCCCAGAAGCAGTATGAAGTCACTGTTAGAACGCACCGAATCAGGACTCTACTGTCCACAGGGTGACTTCTTTGTAGATCCAATAAGACCGGTGAAGCGAGCAGTGATTTCACACGCGCACGCTGACCATGCCAGATCTGGGTGCCATAGCTATCTGTCGAGTCAAGAAGGGGCCAACCTGCTTCGACTAAGGATGAATCAGGATGCCGATTTCACTTTCCTTGCTTTTGGGGAACATCTCTCAATCGGCGGCGTTTCCATATCATTTCACCCTGCAGGCCATATTCTCGGCTCCGCTCAAATTCGATTGGAACACAAGGGTTTCGTGGCCCTTGTTACCGGTGATTACAAATTAGAAGCGGATCCCACATGCACACCTTGGACGCCCGTAAGGTGTCATCATTTAGTGACTGAGTCTACTTTTGGCCTACCCGTGTTTCATTGGCCTGAGCAGCAATCCGTTCAACAGTCCATTAACGATTGGTGGCGAGAGAATCGGGACGCAGGTCGAGCTTCGATTCTTTATGGATATGCTGTTGGAAAAAGTCAGCGGATCCTAGCGGGCTTAGACCCAAGCATCGGACCGATCTTCACCCATGGAGCTGTGGAAAAAGGAGTGGAAGCATATCGCGGGAGTGGTATCAATCTTCCAAAAACCACCTACGTAAGCCGCGCTGATCCAAAACAAGATTATGGGGGAGCGATGATTATCGCAGTTCCGGGAGCTCATGGATCACCGTGGCTCCGGAAGTTCGGTCCAAAACGCACTGCAATGGCCAGCGGTTGGACGATGATGCGTGGCTGGAGACGCAGGCGATCGATGGACCAAGGATTTGTCATTAGCGACCATGTAGATTGGAACAGCTTACTTGAAGCGGTAAAGCAATCGGAGGCAGAGCAGATCTGGGTAGATCATGGATACAGCGAGGTGGTTGCGAGATACCTGAACGAAATAGGCTATCAGGCAGTTTCCATTGATACGAAGCAAGAATCGGCAGATACAGATCAAGAATTAATCGCGACCCTCGACAGTAGGGAGTCTACAGCTTGATACGTTTCGCAAATCTCTATCAGCAGCTTGATAGCACTACCAAGACCAGTGAAAAAGTCGAAGCTCTCGTTGAATACTTCGCTTCTGCAGATGCGGGAGATGCTGCTTGGGCAACCTTCTTCTTGGCGGGCAACCGACTTAAAAAGCTCGTACCCACGAAAAGATTAAGACAATGGGCAGCAGAAGAAGCGAAGATTCCTACTTGGCTATTCGAAGAGTCCTATCATAGTGTGGGTGACTTAGCCGAGACGATCTCTCTGCTGATCCCCTCGAGTCAGGATCAGGTAGATCAACCACTTCGTGATTGGGTCAATCACAATCTCAAACTGCTCGGCAACCTCGAAGAGGCGGATCAGAAGAAAAAAATCCAAGAGATCTGGCGAAGCACTTCACCAGGCACTCGGTTTGTCGTGATGAAATTAGTAACTGGCGGGCTCAGGGTAGGGGTGAGTAAGGGCCTATTGATCCGTTCACTGGCTAAATACAGTGGAGTTTCAAAAGACGTGATCGCTCATCGATTGATGGGGCACTGGGAGCCATCGTCGGATACCTTTCAACAGCTCATCAACCTCGACGAGAGTGACTCTCAAACGAGTCGCCCTTATCCGTTCTGCCTTGCTCATCCTCTCCCAAAGACGACCAACCCATCAGAGTTGGGATGCGTCAATCAATTCGCTGCTGAATGGAAATGGGATGGCATCCGAGGTCAAGTGATTCGCCGTCAATCTGAAACTTATCTTTGGTCGAGGGGCGAGCTTCTGATGGA